>CACYEO010000076.1 GCA_902773475.1 uncultured bacterium
CAGTCGGCGTACGGTATGATGTCGATCGCCGAAAGAATCATGCCGCTCAGCGCGCGGACGAGCGGAACCGCCGACGCTGCGCATACGAGAATCGGCAGTATCGCGAGAACGAGCAGGTAGTACCATGTGCGCTTCAGAAGCGAACGCGGCCGCGGTATGTCCCACACGTCGTTGAAACTCTGCTCCACGCATCCAAGCGTCCCAATGACCGTCCAGACCAGCAGCAGCACGCCCGCGATGCCGAGCGTCCCGATGTCGAAGTCGCGTATCTCGTCGAATAGTTTGTTGGAAAATTCCCGCGCCTGCACCGCGAAGCCTTTCATCACTTTTGCGCGGGCGCGCTTGTCTTCGCCGGCGCACGCCGCGCTCTCCGTATCCTGCCCCGGGCCGGTCCGTCCGTCCGCCGCCGGAGGATTTCCGCTTCCCGGGGAATCCGGCGCCGCCGCGGTATCGCCGCCCGGCTGCGCGGTTTCCGCCGCCGGACTGCTTTCTTTGTCCGTCGTTCCGTCCGCGTCTGCTCCGTTCTCAAGACCGTCTTCAAGAATTCGCGAGTCGCGCTCGAACGAATCTATCGCCTCTTCTATGCGCGTGTTTATCTGGCGCCGCGCGAATTCCCCCGCGCCGAGCTGCTTTGCCGCAAGCAGAATCAGGCATATCACGGGAACGATCGTGGTGAGCGTGAAATATGTGAGTGCGCCTGCGTGGAGTTTTCCGCGCCGCGATGAAAATATCCCCAGCGACATCGATAAAAACCTGAACAGGCGCAGCGGGATGCGCTTGTACGCGGGCAGAGCGCGGATATCGGTCTTCCAATGCCCCGATTTCAGATATTCGGAAATTTTCACGGACTTCCTCCGGCTGAATGCGCCTTACGCTTCGCGGTACTGCGGCAGATCTTCGTCTTTCAAGTCCGACAGCGGCTTGCGTATTTTGTCCTTTTCCGAAAGCAAAGGATCTTTCACCGGCCAGTCTACCGCCGGGAGCGGATCGTTCCAGAGTATTCCGCGGTCGTCTTTCGGGTCGTAGAATTCCGAACACTTGTACATGATTTCGGCGAAATCCGACAGGACGCAGAAGCCGTGCGCAAATCCGCCCGGTATGTAGAACTGCTTTCTGTTTTCCGCGGAAAGCTCCAGTCCGTACCATTTGCCGAACGTCGGAGATCCGCGCCGTATGTCCACCGCGACGTCCCAGATCGTTCCGAGCGTGCACGAGACGAGCTTCGCCTGCGGGCGGTGGAGCTGGAAATGGAGTCCGCGGAGCACGTTGCGCGCTGAGCGCGACCTGTTGTCCTGCACGAATACGGATTTTATCCCGCCCTCGTTCCAGTAGCGCTGCGCGTGGAAGCATTCGGTGAACCAGCCTCGCGAATCGGGATAGATGTCCGGAGTGCACACCACCAGCCCTTCCGGTACCGATATTTTCTCGAATTTAGTTCCCATGTCTTTCCTTTTCTGTTTTGCCGCTTATGCCGGCGCGGCTGCGGCCGACAGCATCCCGATCGCGTGGATTGCGGCTGCGCGCCGCACTTCGTTTCTTCCGCCGGGGAAGATCGCCTTGTCGGATTTCGTCCCTTCCACCGATGCGACGGCGAAATGGACCGTGCCGACCGGTTTCCCCGGGACTGCGCCGCCCGGTCCTGCGATGCCTGTTATGGAAACGGCGAAATCCGCGCCGAGAAGTCTTCTCGCACCCTCTGCCATCGCGTGGGCGCAGCGTTCGCTGACCGCGCCGTCCGTTTCAAGGATTTCGCGCGGCACTCCAAGCACCTTCTCCTTGACGGCGTTGGAGTATGAAATCACGCCGCCCGCGTAGACCGCGCTTGCGCCGGGTACTGACGTTATCGCCGCGCCGGCCATCCCGCCGGTGCAGCTTTCCGCAGTCGCGGCGGACATCCCGCGCGCCGCGAGGAGCGCCACGAGATTCGCCGCGGCCATTTCAAGCGCGCCGTCCATGCTTTCAGAATTCCAGCGCGGAAGACATCATGGCAAGGAACGATTCAAGCGTCATGCGCTCCTGTTTCATGGAGTCGCGCTCGCGCACCGTGAAGGTTCCGTCCTCGGGCGTCTGCTTGTCGACGGTGATGCACCACGGCGTCCCCGCTTCGTCCTGGCGGCGGTAGCGGCGGCCGATCTGCCCCGACACGTCCCAGAACGCATTGACTTTTTTGCGGAGCTTCAGGAATATGTCCCTCGCAAGCGAAAACACCGCCGGATCGTTTTTCACGAGCGGGAAGACCGCCACTTTCACCGGAGCGACTTTCGGCGAGAAGCGCAGCACCGTGCGGACGTCCTTGCCGCCCTTGCCGTCGTCAAGCTCCTCTTCGTCGTACGCCTGGCACAGAAGAGCGAGCATCAGGCGGTCCACGCCCGCGGAAGGTTCTATCACGTGCGGCACGTAGCGGCCTTCGAAGAGACCTTCGCAGAATGCGCGCGCGTCTTCGGCGGATTTGCCGCGCGCCTGCCATTCCGCGGCGGTTTTCGCGATGAACGCCTCCCTCGCGGCGTCGTCGAGCTTGCGCGCCGCGAGTTTGAGCTGCTCGTCGAATACGGCCATCGGCTTTCCGGAGAATTTCTGGTGCTGGGACAGGTCGAAATCGGACCGCGCCGCTATGCCTTCAAGCTCCTGCCTTCCGAACGGGAAGTCGTATTCGATGTCCACGCACGCCCGGGCGTAGTGGGCGAGTTCGTCCGGTTTCTGCCAGTATTCGATGAAGTGTTCGGAGGGAAGGCCGACCGCCGACAGGAATTTCTTGCGCTGCTCGACCCAGTATTTGTGCCACACGTCCCAGCCCCAGTCCGGCTGCGGTTCGCCGTCGAGATCGGGGTTGTCCGCGAGGTGCGCCACATGCCCGCAGAGGATTTCGACCGCTTCGTCCGGCTTGATGAAGAATTCGAGTTCCATCTGCTCGAATTCGCGGCTGCGGAAAATGAAGTTGCGCGGCGTGACTTCGTTGCGGAAGCTTTTGCCTTCCTGCGCTATGCCGAACGGCACCTGTTTGCGCGACGTGTCGAGCACGTTCAGGAACTGTGCGAATATGGCCTGCGCCGTTTCAGGCCTGAGGTATGCGACGTTCGACGGATCGTCTATCGGGCCGACCACGGTCTTGAACATCAGATTGAAAGGCTTCGGCTCGGTCAGTTCGCCGCCGCAGTACGGGCACATCCCGGTGCCTTCCGGGTTGCGCGGTTTCGGCGGACGCTTCTGTTCCGCCAGGATGTCCGCGATCTGGTCCGCGCGCATCAGCTTCTTGCAGTCCTTGCACATCGTCATGGGATCGGCGAACGTGTCCAGGTGCCCGGACGCCTTCCAGATGCGCGGATGCATGATTATGGTCGCGTCCAGCCCTACGACGTCCTCGCGCCCGCGCACCATGAACTGCCACCATGCGTCCTTCACGTTGCGCTTCAGTTCTGAGCCGAGCGGCCCGTAATCCCAGAATCCCGGCATGCCGCCGTATATTTCGGAGGAATGGTAGATGAAACCCCTGCGCTTGCAAAGCGAGGCGACGGCTTCGAGATTGGCGGACATTCTCATGCTTCCTTTCATATAGATGCGTTTCCGCAGACGCCCTGCGGAACGGGCGGTATTTTACCAAACGCCGCACGCCCCTTCAAGATGCGCCCCGTCCCCGGGGTCGGGGGTTGGGGAATAGGCAATAGGCAGTAGGCAGTAGGCAATGGGGAAAAGGCAATAGGCAATAGGGAATAGGGAATAGGGAAGGGTTGCCCGTTTCCCCTGCACCCTGCAGAACCGAATGGTCAAATTCAGCCACTATTGCCTGACGTCTGGAATCGTTTCCGCCGCGCATCTGCGTTTTCCACAGGATTTCCCCTGCCTGCAACCAGAGTGTCTGAAATATCTTCACCGGCACGCTCCGTCCAGATGGCGGCGCTGGGCATGGCGCGTTGTCCCAACGCGCCGCGGTTTCCCCTCCGGCTCGCCGCTATCGGTCGCCTAAACGTTGATTTTGCGCCATGTCTCGCGACATCGCTTACGTGGTGCGCTAGTACGACAAGCGGGAGGGTTTTCGACTTCGGACTCCAGACTTCGGACTTCATGCGGTTTTCTGTCTCGTCCGTCCCTTTTGTCCTTTTCGTCCTTTGCGCCGACTCTAAAACCCAAGCCCTTGTAGGTGCTGCCATTGTGCAAATATCCAATACCAATTTCCAATTGGCAACATTGGCATTGGCAATACTTCCACAATGGCAACACTCAACAGGTGAAAACGTGCGCCCCTGCTTCCGCCGCGCTTTGATTGACTTTCGCACCCTCGTTGCACCCATTGACTTTTCCCGCCGTTTCCACTAAGATACCGCCGTTTTCTTTCTTGAACGGCATGTTTTGGAAAGGA
>CACYEO010000077.1 GCA_902773475.1 uncultured bacterium
GTCGCATTTGCACGCCCTGCCGGTTCAAGGGGCTTGGCCCCGCGCCGCGGTTTCCCCTCCGGCTCGCCGCTATCGGTCGCCTAAACGCCGATTCTGCGCGATGTCTCGCGACATCGCTCTCTTGTTGTCGTACGCTTGTTGTCGCCCCGATGTCTCGCGCTTCTATAAACACTCAAACCCTTTCTGACGGGTCGCCCGGTGGTCGGCCCCTACCAACTCAAACACCCAAAACCCAAACCCTCAAACACTTTCTGGCGGGCCGTCCGTTTGGTATACTTGCGCAAAAGTTCTTCAAAGGAGAGGCAATGAGCATCGACAAGGTTTTCGTCACGGGCGGTAGCGGGTTTCTCGGCATAAACCTGATCCGCAGCCTGCGCGCAAAGGGTGTTTCGGAGATACGCGTCCTCGACATCGCGCCGTTCGACTATCCCGAAGCGTCGGAGCCGTGGCTGAAGTTCACTCTCGGCGATGTGCGCGACGCGGCCGCGGTCGACGCTCTCGCGGACGGGTGCGACGTAATCGTGAACACCGCTGCGGCGCTGCCGCTCTATTCCAAAGAGGACATCCGCACCACCGAAGTCGACGGCATACGCAACGTGCTGGCCGCGGCAAGGAAGTTCAACGTGAAGCGCGTTGTGCAGATTTCGTCCACTGCGGTCTACGGCGTTCCGAAGAAGCACCCGATCTACGAAGACGACGAACTCATAGGCGTGGGGCCCTACGGCCACGCCAAGATAGAGGCCGAGGCCGTCTGCCGCAAGGCGCGGGAGGACGGCCAGATCGTCACGGTCATCCGTCCCAAGAGTTTCGTGGGCCCGGAGCGGCTGGGCGTTTTCGCCCTTTTCTACGACTGGGCTTACACGGGGCACGGGTTTCCGATGATAGGCAGCGGAGCGAACCGCTACCAGCTGATGGACGTGGAAGATCTCGACGAGGCGATATGGCTTGCGATGACCGGTCCGGAGGACAAGGTCAATACGGAATTCAACACCGGCGCGGCGGAATTCACCACGATGAAAGAGGACTACCAGGCCGTCCTCGACCGCGCGGGGCACGGAAAGAAAATCCGCGGCCTGCCGGTCAAACCCGTGGTCTTCATCCTCCGCATACTCGAGAAACTGCATCTTTCGCCGCTCTATCCGTGGGTGTACGCCACAGCGTCCACCGACAGTTTCGTTTCGATAGACAAGATCCGCGGCGCGCTGGGATGGAATCCCAGGTATTCGAACAAGCAGGCGCTCGTGCGTAACTACGACTGGTACGTGGCGCACCTCGACGAGTTCAAGGGGAAGTCCGGCGTGTCCCACCGGGTCCCGTGGAAGCAGGGACTCCTCGCAGTCGCAAAATGGTTCTTCTGAAATGATATCGCAGACTCCGCCGCCCGGCGCGTACATCCTCCGTTGGACGGGGGACGTCCTTGAAGCAGAACTCCGCATCGATCCGCCGCGCAAGGGGCGCGCCGTCCTGCGCACGAACATCGGCGGGGCGCGGGTGCGCCGCCGCGAAACGATCGAACAGACCGAGCGCGGCATCACGCCGCTCGCGAAGGCGTGGCGCGACATTCCGATGGAAGAGGCCTCCCCCGGCGTCTTCCGCGTATCGGCGCCGCTCGATGAAGTGGGCGTGTTCTCCGCCAAGGCCTGCTTCTTTCCGGCGGACGGCGGCGCGCCGGAATGGCCCGAAGGGGAAAACTTCCATGTCAAGACCGCCCCGCGGCGCACCGCGCAGGGCAATTCCATCTACACGGTCTTCACGCGCCAGTTCGGCCCGGCGCTTGAAAAGAACCCGCGCACGCCGGAAGTCCTCGAAGAGGAGAAACGCCTCGACGGGCTTGGCTACACCGTGATTCCGCCGTCGGGCACGTTCCGCGAAGTAGCGCGCAGGCTCGATCATATCATGGGGACGCTCGGCTTCAACATCGTGCAGCTGCTGCCGGTGCATCCCGTGCCTGCCACGTTTGCGCGGATGGGGCGCTTCGGATCGGCGTTCGCCGCCACAGACTTCCTTTCCGTGGATCCCGCGTATGCGGAATTCGACACGAAGGCCACGCCGCTCGACCAGTTCCGCGAACTCGCGGACGCAGTGCACCGGCGCGGCGGATCGCTTTTCATAGACCTGCCTGCGAACCACACCGGATGGGCTTCCACTCTTATGACGCACCATCCCGGCTGGTTCCGCCGCACCGGTGACGGCGCGTTCGCCTCGCCCGGCGCGTGGGGCGTGGTGTGGGCGGATCTCGCGGAGCTGGACTACAAGTCGCCGGAACTGCGCGCCTACATGGCGGACGTCTTCCTTTTCTGGTGCCGCAACGGCGTGGACGGCTTCCGCTGCGACGCCGGCTACATGATTCCCGAAGAGACGTGGACGTACATTGTGGCGCGCGTCCGCGAAGAATACCCCGACACGGTGTTCATGCTTGAAGGGCTGGGCGGGAAAGTGGAGACGACGGAAGCGCTCATTTCCCGCGCCGGGCTCGACTGGGCGTATTCCGAGACGTTCCAGACATACGACCGTTCCGCGTTCGAGTGGTATCTGCCGCGCGCGATCGCGATGTCGGAACGCTGCGGCCCGCTTGTGCATTTCGCGGAAACGCACGACAACGACCGTCTCGCGAAGAAAGGCCGCGTCTGGGCGCGGATGCGCACCGCGCTTTCGGCGCTGCTTTCGCAGCAGGGCGCGTGGGGCATGGCGAACGGAGTGGAATGGTACGCCGAGGAAAAAATAGACGTGCACGGCGCGTCCTCCCTGAACTGGGGCGCCAGGGAAAACATGTGCGGCTTCATAGCGCGGCTCAACAGGATACTGGCGGTCCATCCCGCGTTCGGCCCCGATACGCGCCTTTCGATGGAGCAGACCGGCGGCGGCAATTTCCTGGCCGTGAAGCGCGCGCGCGCCGACGGCTCCGCGCCGCTTCTGGTGCTTGTGAATCTCGACTGCGGACATTCCGCGGCGGCGTTCTGGAACGCGGACGCGTTTCCGGCGCGCCACGCGGTCGACCTCGTTTCCGGCCGCGTGCTGGACTTCCCTCCCGGCGGCGCCGTGGAACTCGCCCCCGGCGAGGCGCTCTGCCTGTCGCCCGCGCCGTTCGACCTGGATTCCGCCTCCGCCTCCGCCGCCTCCGCGCCGTGCATCCGGCCGC
Organism: uncultured bacterium; assembly: GCA_902773475.1. Lineage (GTDB taxonomy): Bacteria > Verrucomicrobiota > Kiritimatiellia > RFP12 > UBA1067 > CADCBS01. The sequence continues at coordinate 3,140 of CACYEO010000077.1, forward strand.
AGGAAGCCGCCGCAGACGGAACCGTCGCATGGCAGTATCCCCGGGACGTCCGGCGCGTCGTCTGCATACCCTTTGGCTCCGCGCTCGAATTCCGCTCGGAGCATCCCTTCCGCGCCGCGCTGCGCGACGGCGAACGCACCGTTTGCGCGGCGGTGTCGGTTCCGTGCGCGGGCGGCGGCCACCGCGCGCTGCTCCGTCCGCCGCAATCCGGAGCCGACGACACGCGCACCGCAGGCTCGCCCGTGCCGCGCACGCTGGAAGCGTCGGTTTTCGCGCCGGAAGGCACGGACCGTTTCCGTTCGGAAATCCGCCTGCTTCCGCCCGGCGGATCGGCACGCGTGAAACTGTCGGTGCGCGCGGCGGATCTCCGCCGCGACCCGACGCTCAAGACGGTCCTTTCCAACGGCGCCGGCGCGGACGCGCAGCTTCCCGTCGCCTGGGGCGAGATATTCTCGCAGTACGATTCCATCCTTTCCGCGAATCCCGATCCGGCCGTTCCGTCCGACAGGCTGGTTCTGTGGCGGCGCTGCCGCGCATGGCTCCAGCATGAAGGCTATTCGCGCGAGATAAACCGCGACTGCCTGGAGAACTTTCGCGCGGATCCCGCAGGGCGCTCCGCCACGTGGTATTTCCGCGTTCCGTGCGGAATGGGCAGGCAGGTGGCGCTGGCTTTCCATCTGGCGCTCGAAGAGAACGCCAACGCCGCGCGCCTGACCGTGCGCCGCTTCTCCGCCGGAGAGACGGATTCGCCGTCCGCGGTGAGAATAGTGTTCCGCCCCGGCGTGGACTGGCGTTCGTTCCATTCGTGCACAAAGGCGTTCGCGGGGCCGGAGAAGGTTTTCCCCGCCGGCGTGAAATCCGCGCGCGACGGTTTCGCGTTCGCGCCGTACGGCGGCGGCGCGTTCGATCTGCGCATTTCGCGCGGGGAGTTCCATGCCGACGCCGAGTGGAGCTACTGCGTGGCCCATCCCGAAGAGGCGGAGCGCTCGCAGGAGCCGGCAGGCGACATATTCTCGCCCGGGTGGTTTTCGTGCGACTTCGCGCCGGATTCGTCCTGCGTGCTGCGCGGAGCGTTCCGCGGCGAAAAGGGCGAGGCCGCCCCCGCGCCGGACGCCGCGCGCGCCGTCCGCGAAGAGCCGGAGGACGCCTCGCTGCCGGTGGACGAGGCCGCAAGGCGCGCGATGGATCTTTTCATCGTGCGGCGCGACGGACTGAAAACCGTGATCGCCGGATATCCGTGGTTCCTCGACTGGGGGCGCGACACGCTCATATTCCTGCGCGGCATGATCGCGGACGGACGCTGCGCCGATTCGCTTGAAATCCTGCGCGCGTTCGCGCGCTTCGAAGACCGCGGCACGATACCGAACATCATCCACGGCAATACCGTCGGCAACCGCGACACTTCCGACGCCCCGCTCTGGCTGATCGCCGCGGCGGCGGATCTGTGCAGGCGCGAACCCCGCCGCGCGAAGCGCGTGCTTTCCGCGGACTGCGGCGGGCGCACGCTCCTCGACGCGCTCGAATCCGTCGCGGCGCACTACGTTTCCGGCACGCCGAACGGCATACGCATGGACGCTGAAAGCGCGCTCGTCTTTTCGCCGTCCCATTTCACGTGGATGGACACGAACTACCCGGCGTGCACTCCGCGCGCCGGATATCCCGTGGAGATACAGGCCCTCTGGATCCACGGCCTGCGCTTCCTCGCTTCCGCGACCGGAAAAAAAGACTACGGTAAGCTTGCGGACCGCGCGGCGGAATCACTTGTGAAACTTTTCCGCGCGCCGGGCATCGGACTGGCCGACTGCCTGCGCGCCGCGCCGGGCGTCCCCGCCGCGCGCGCCGTACGTGAAGACGCGCTCCGCCCGAACCAGCTGCAGGCCGTGGCGCTCGACGGCGTGCTGCCGCCGGATTCGCCGGTCGCCGCGGAAATAGTCGAAGCCTGCTCGTGTCTGGTGACGCCCGGCGCCGCCCGCTCCCTTGACGACCGCCGGACGGTTTGCGCGTTTCCCGTGTACGCCGCCGACGGACGCCCGCTGAACGATCCGCACAGGCCGTATTCCGGACGCTACACCGGCGACGAGGACACGAGCCGCAAACCGGCGTATCACAACGGAACCGCGTGGGCGCACTGCTTCCCCGTGTTCGCGGAGGCGTTCGCACTCGTGCACGGCACGGAAAGCGCGCGGCTCGCCGCGCTGTCGCTGCTCGGTTCCGTCGCGGAGCCATTCAATTCCGGCTGTCTGTGCCAGCTTCCGGAAATCTCCGACGGCGACGCGCCCCATGCGCAGAAAGGCTGCCGCGCGCAGGCCTGGGCCGTGTCTGAAACGCTGCGGGTGTGGCGCAGGCTGTCGCCTGAGCCGCCGCGCCGCGCGCGGCGCGGAAAGTCCGGGAAATGACGGGGCTTGCGGCATATATCGCCGCGAGCGTGGCGCTGATAGTCAAGCCCGGGCCCGACGCGCTGTTCGCGCTGGCGGTTTCCGTAGAACGCGGACGCCGGGCCGGGGTCGCAGCGGTGGCGGGTCTCGTCACCGGATGTTTTATATGGGTGTCTCTGCTGTCCGCCGGCGTGGCCGCGTTTTTCACCGCGCATCCGCAAGTCCTTGCCGGGATACGCGTGTGCGGGGTCGTATACATTCTGTACCTTGCAGTCGCATCCATGCGGCAGGGCTGGCGCGAGATCAAGGGCGGCCCGGACGTCCCGCCCGCGGTCCGCGAGGCCGCGAAGATGATGATGGAGGCGCAGGATCCGGACGCCGCCGCGTGCGGACGGGACGCGGAGTGCGCGCGTCCGCCGGAACCGCCGGCGGCGCGCGGCGGCGCGCGGTCGCTGTGGCTGCGCGGCGTGGCGATGTCGATGTCCAATCCGCTGACCATCATGTTCTTCCTGTCGTTCCTGCCGGAATTCGTAAAAGCGGACGCGGGCGTCTCCCCCGCCGTGCAGACGTTCGTGCTCGGATCGCTGTTCTGCGCGCTCGCGCCGGCCATACTCGTTCCGGAAGTGCTCGCGGCGGGATGGCTGGGCGAATACTTCGCGCGCGATCCGCGCCGCATGCCGCGCTTGAAGATATTTTCCGGCTCGATACTGCTTGCGGTCGCTTTCTTTCTTGCCGTCGCGTGACGCAGCGGCGCGCGTTCAGAAAGACGCGATTGCAAGATTCTGCGGCACGGGCGGTTTTTCCGAGAAAGAGAAGGCGGACGCGACAGTCTCCGCGGCGGCGGCGAGGCGCGAGCCGTCCGAGGAAAACGCCCTTGCAAGCGTCTCCCCCGGGGAAACGCTTTCTCCGGGCTTTTTGTCCAGCACCACGCCCGCGCGGCAGTCTATCCCGTCCCCCGGCGCGAATCTCCCGGCGCCGAGCGCGCCGGCGGCTTCAGCGATTTTCAGAGCGTCGACGTCCGCGACATGGCACTGCGTTCCGCCGGTGAAGCGGATTTCCGTGGAAGGGACTTCGCGGCGGCATTCCGCCGCGAACGCGTCGAGGTCGCCGCCCTGCGCGGCGACGAAGGCGCGGAACGATTCCAGCGCGGAGCCGTCGTCGATGAGCGCTGCGCATTTTTCTTTTGCCGTTTCAAGATCCGGAGAGATTCCGGAAAGGAAAAGCATTCGCGCCGCGAGCTCGACCGACAGCGAGCGGACGTCTTCCGGTCCGGAGCCGGAAAGAGTTTCGATCGCCTCTTCCACTTCGAGCGAATTGCCGACCGCTCTTCCGAGAGGGATGTCCATGGCGGTGACGAGCGCGGACGCCTTGCGCCCGAGGCGCTTTGCGCCGGAAACGAGGGATTCCGCGAGTGCGCAGGCGTCTTCGCGCGTTTTCATGAATGCGCCGCGTCCGCATTTTACGTCGAAAACGAGGGTCTGCGAACCCTCTGCGAGTTTTTTCGACAGTATGCTTGCGGTTATGAGGGGAATGGAAGCGACGGTGCCGGTCACGTCGCGCAATGCGTAGAGTTTCCGGTCCGCGGGGCATATTTCCGGGGTCTGCGCGCAGATGCACAGGTGCGGCGGCCCGAGGACCAGGCGGCGGAGCGTCTCCGGCGGGATGTCCGCGCGGAAGCCCGGTATGGATTCGAGTTTGTCGATGGTTCCCCCGGTGTGCCCGAGTCCGCGTCCGGCGAGAGATGGGACGGCGAGCCCGGCGGCTGCGGCTATTGGCTGGATCGCCAGCGACAGTTTGTCGCCCACGCCCCCCGTGGAGTGTTTGTCGGCGACAGGGCGAACGCACCCGCTCCAGTCGAAGACCGCGCCGCTCGAACGCATGGAATCGGTGAGCGCGGCGGTTTCCGCCGCGCTCATCCCGCGGCAGCAGACCGCCATTGCAAAGGCGGACATCTGGCAGTCCGCGACCGCGCCCGCGGTGTAGGCTTTGACGAGCGCGTCGATTTCAGCGGCGGAAAGTTCGCCGCCGTCGCGTTTTTTTTCGATCAGAGTCTTGAAATCCATGCGGGGAGTATATCAAACGCGCAC
>CACYEO010000078.1 GCA_902773475.1 uncultured bacterium
GCGAACCTCAACCTCGACGGCGACTATTTCCCGTCCGGCGCTCCCTCCGGCACGGATCCCATCGTCCCCGGCCTCACGAACACATGGGCCGCCGCCGAGCGTGCGTTCACCGCGCGGCTCGAGATACGCGGCATGCACAACGGCCTCAACCTCGCCGGCGAAGGCAAGGGCGGCACGAACGACTGGGTGCGCCCGGGCGGCATCGAGCCGACTTACGGCGATTTCTCCGACGCGGAACGCTATGCTTACAACCTCGCGGTCGCGCAGGACCCCGGCAACAAGGAAAAATGGAGCCCCGAACGCCCGACCGATCCCACCACGGCGGATACGGACGGCGACGGCTATCCCGACGGCTACGAATACTGGTTCTGGTACTACGCCAAAGTCGGCTGGTTCGAGAACGGCCGCCACCGCTTCCTCACCGGCGAGCGCTACGTTCCCACGCGGCCCGACAAGGGCGCGCTGATAACTTCGGCCGAGATATGCAGGGCGTTCGACCCGGTCGTGTACAACGACAAGGTCGCAAGCCGCGACACGGACAACGACGGCATTCCGGACGTCCTCGAATTCGAACTCGGCACGAACCCGATCCACTGGGATACCGACCAGGACGGCCTGCCTGACGGCTGGGAACTCGCAAACGGGCTGAACCCGACGGATCCCGACGATTCCGGCTACAACCAGGACGGCGACGTGATGGCGTCGAGCATGCTGTACATGCGCGTGCTGCCCACCGTGGCCGGCGGCGTGCTGCGCGTCGTAGGCCTGCCCGTCGAGAACGTCGTCACAGCCAGCGTGTACTACAATTCCGAGACGGACGACTACGAATTGATGCCATCAAGCTCGAATTCGCTTAGCGTAGGCAGCGGTCGCTACGCTCCGCCGGACGGACGCCTCGTGTTCTCGAACACGGTGGAGCGCGGCTGGCTCTTTACCGTCAATGCAACGAATTACATTTCCACCGTCTCGCCCTCGATCTACGGTGCGGAATACACCGTCACCACGAACTACGTGAATCTTACGGACGACGCGGGCGAAATAACCAACGTCTTGACAAATGTCGTGGAAACCGTGAAGAACGGCACGGCGACGCTCAAGAACGACTGCCCGGAGGCTACCACGTTCATAGCGGTGGAAAACGAAATTGCCGGCTATGTGCGCGGAATGCCGGTGCGTGTCCTCGCCGGGACGCAGATCGAGACCGGCCCGATGGAAATCGAATGGACCAGGCGCATGGTCGCAGGCGCCGTTCCCGTCCTCGGCGAAGACGGCGACGCGACGAACCGCGCGTTCAACCTGTGGCAGTACGGAAAGAGTCCCTGGTTCGCGACCGGCGCCGAGACGGGCTTCCAGTCCATTACAGTCGCAACCAACGAACTCGGCGACGTCTACGACGTCTACAAAGACATTCCCGTTTCCGTCGTCGTCAGCACGAACTGGCTTGAACTTGTCACGCACGATCTCGTCCATCCGGCGCAGGGCGACTACCGGTCCGGCATCGGAAACGTGCTGGAAGTCGAAATCATGCACTGGCAGGTCTACCAGCATTTCGGCTTCAACCCGCTCACGGGATGGGGCTGGAACTATGCAGACGGGATACCTTCCGTGAATCCGCGCTGGGAGCCTTCGGCGATGATATCCACGCTAAAGAAGCCGCAGCGCGACATCATGGACAAGTTCTCGGGATACCGTGTCGGCGGACGCATCGGTTTCGGCGCGCCCGTCAATACGCGTCCGTACACCACGTACGACGAATTCCTCGTGCAGCATTTCCTCTACAACGCCGGTTCGATAGGCGCGCCGGGCCAGAACGGCGGGGATACGACTTATACGACGACACCGCTCGGCACCTCGACATCCGCCGCCACGGAGGAAGGGTCCGAGTCGGGCGACGGAACCACGTATTCCGGCGTGGACAGCGACGGCGACGGCGTTCCGGACGGCTGGGAACTCTATATCATGGCCGGGCCGAATTCGAGCACCAACACCGTTCCGGGCGTAGTGTTCACCGAATTCGATCCAACCGACCCCCGGTGCGCGCCGCGCGAACTCCTGGAACCCACGAACACATGGTTCTCGGGCGTGCTTGAAAACGGCGCGGCGGTCCAGGAAGGGGAAGGGGAATCGATCGGCAGGACGCACATAGTCTACGAATACAGTTCGAGCATTCCGTTCAATTCCACCGGCAAGATGTATTTCAAGCCGCCGAGAGTGGCCAACCCGAAAATCGCGGCGAACCGCACTCCGTACATGAGCCCCTGGTCGCCGAATTCGTCCAGTGCGCTCAAGACCGACTACAATCCCATGTTCGGCGACAGCGACGGGCTTACGGAAGCGGGCGAATTCGCGGGTACCGACGTGGCCGTCCTCTACAAGCGCATCGCGAAGGGCATAGCCGAACCCGACAGCTCGTGGCTGAACAAGTTCTGGCCCACCGACCCGTGGAACGCCGACACCGACGGCGACGGAGTCAGCGACTACGAAGAGCGCAACGGCCTCGAACGCGGCTCGAACATCTATGGAACGCCTTCCGACGACGGCTCCGTCTGCATCGCCGGCGCAGGATTGAATCCGAACTCCGTCGACACCGACATTGACGGTCTTCCCGACCGCTGGGAACTCCAGTACCTCGGCTCTGTGCAGACCTCGGGCGAGGGCGAAGCCAGGATCGCCGGCGGCATGGACGGCACTATTCCCGACGCCTACACATGGTCGCGGGACCGCGATTGCGACTACGATCACGACGGCCTCCAGAACTGGCAGGAATACATGACGTGCGCGCTGCGCTGCTTCCGCTACGACGATATAGGCTCGCCGTGGACGGTCCCGGTGATAACCGACTATCGCGATCCCGTGGTCGACGACTACCTGGGAACGGGCATCCCCGGCGGCGGCAACGTCAGCACGCAGCTGTGGTACGGCGCGGCCGTGGTGGACGGGGTTTCGCCGAACGTGCTCAACGACCAGTTCGACTGGGGTCTCGCGTATTTCAAGCAGAACGGCAAAGCGTGGGACATGGCGGTGAATCTCAGTTACATGTACCACGACGGCCCCGACCATACCGGTTTCGGACGTCCGCTTCCCGACGCTCTGCGCCTGCAGCAGGGCATGATGTCGCAGTTCGTGTCCTCGTACGTCGGCTGCTCGCCGCTCGAGCGCGACACCGACGGCGACTCGCTTGACGACTACTGGGAACTGTTCCACGGCCTGAACCCCATGCTTGGCGAAGCAGGCGCGACAACCGCATCCGAGGGCGGCGGAAAGGATATCGTCGCGATGGCCTACAGCGGCGCGTTCGACGCCCTGTCCAACCCCTGGACTTCCGACGGCTGGCGCTACTGGGAAATCGTCGGCGGCATGTGGCATTCCGCGCCGGCGAATCTGCGCACCCGCAACATCGCCGCCCCGCGCGGCCCGAATCCGTCCTGGGATTTCACCACGTACCTGTGGATGAACGGCGACGTGAACGCCGACCCCGACGGCGACGACATCCGCAACCAGCTTGAAGGAATAATACCCAACCTCCAGGCGCGCTCCACATGGCTGCACACCGACCCGTCGCCGCTGTGGATGACAGACAGCTCCTACACGAACGCCCTTACGTACCGCTACTACAAGACGATCGACCGTCCGGCGTTCACCATCTACTCCGCAAGCAACGAAGTCGTGGACGTCGAAACGTTCTGGAAAGAGACGAACATCGTCGAAACCGCGTACGGCGCAATCACTAACATCGAAGAGAAGTCCGGATGGGTCACGGTCACGAACAAGATCGCGCTTCCGATCCAGGTTGAAAGGACGCGGACGATCGAGACCGTCGTCACGAACTGGAACATCGTTTCGATACCGGTCTACTACCAGGACATGTACGTGACTACGGTGACGTACACGAACGGCTACACCACGATGACGACCAACATCGACGACAAGATCGTCGTGGAACTCGATCCCAACATCCCCGCCTACACGCTGAACTACTGGGGCGCCGCCGGCGGCTACCTGTTCGCGTTCGAGGAGAACGAAGGTTTCGACACCGACAACGACGGAACCGGCGACAAGATGGAAATTTCGGCCGGGGCGCTCAGCTCCACCGATCCCATCCACAGCGGAGATCCGCTGCGCCGCCAGGCAATGTACTTCCCTGGTCTCGATTCCGCCGTCGAATCGCGCACGAATCCGCGCCACGGCCTCGACGACGAAATGATGTTCCTCACGTTCACCGTGGAACTGTGGGCCAAGCCAGAAGACGCCGCGCGCGACCAGGTCCTGATAGAGCGCTCCACGGTCTATCCCGACGCGCACACGCAGGACAGGGACTACATCCGCCGCAACTTCGAAATCGGCATTTCCGGCGGACTCTGGTACGCGGGGTACGATTCCAAGGGAACCGGCGCAATCGACGGAAACGACGTGCGCGTGACCGGCATCCCCGTGCAGACGGGCGAATGGACGCACCTGGCCGCCGTGTACGACGGCGAACGCCTCACGCTGTATGTGAACGGGCGCGCCGTGAACAACCGCGTTTCGAGAACGCAGCCCGCCAACGGCGTGGAATACGTGAAACTCTCCACGACAACCGGCGTGGAAGGCTACGACTACGTGGGCGAGCATGCGCTCCTCATAGGCGCGACCGCCGTGTCCAACGCGGCCCTCTCGATCGAAACCGCCAGGCCGGACTGGAACTGCTACGGCGAGTTCTACAAAGGCTACATCGACGAAGTGCGCATCTGGGACGGCGCCCGCACCGATACGCAGATACGCGAGACGATGGACAAGAGGTGCGATTTCGCGTTCGCCGCGACCAACAGGCTGCTGGTCTACAACGCCAAGTTCGCCGGCGCCACGCGCAACGCCACGGTCATGGGCACCGAGGCGGTGGAACTGCCGCCGGAACTCGTGTACCATTACGGCTTCGACGACGTCTTCGGCGCCATCGCGCCCGAATACATCGCCACTTCGCCGTTCGGCTTCGCCGGGCGCGAAGGGCTGGGCGAAAACCGCGCGCTCTATTCGCGTCCCGAAGGCTGGGTCAGCCCGTGGTGGGCCGAACTGCCCGTCCGCTCCACGGTGTACGACAACTACGCCTACCTGCCCTGGACCGGAAACACCATGACGCATCTGCCGCTCTTCGACGGCTCCGTGCGCGATTCGATGTTCTGGACGCAGCACTTCGCGGGTTCGCAGTCCGCCGAAAGCCTCAGGCTGGACGACTTCCTGTTCCCGCGCACCGCCGACCCCTACGGCTGGTACCATCCGATGCTCTATACGGGCGACGTGCGCGTCTACACTACGCGCGAGTTCAACGAAACCGCCCGCGTCGAGTATAAATCCATCGGCGAGTTCACGCGCCGCAGCGAGTTCACCGGCGGAACCGATCTGCTGCCGCTCGGCGGAGCATACGCGAGAACTTCGAGCGACATGTGGGACGGCAACGGCCCGTCCACCGTCTGGAATATAACCGGCGTGGACGACAACGAAAACTGGCTGCCAGACTGGTGGGAGGATTTCGTCATGTCCGTCCCGGACGTCTACACCGACCTGCCCGAAAAATTCCTCTCCACGGCTCTGGTCACCCGCTACGGGCAGCGCATGACGCTCGGCGAAGCGTACATGCGCGACCTCGCGCGCGGCGCCAGCGAAGAAAGCCCCGAAGGCGATCCCGACTTCGCCGCGCAGGCCGACGCCGACCGCGACGGCCTCCCGGACTGGTGGGAGCTTGTATACGGACTCGCCGGCGAAACCGCGCTCGACGACCACGACAACGACCAGCTCTCGAACTTCTCCGAATATCTGATTGCGGAGGCGTTCTCGAAGTACGGCTTCCCGCTCGTGCGTCCCGACGCGATTTCGACATTCGGCTTCCACGCCCCCGACTACTTCCTGAAAGTAGGCAAGCTGTACATCGGCGAAATGTTCTCCGACCACGATTACATCGAAGACTGGTGGGAGGACGGCATGCCCGTCTACTGGACTTCGCGCTTCCACTCCAACGCGTACGACGACGAAGACGGCGACGGCTGGGGCAACATGGCCGAGGCCCGCTATTCGCTCCAGGTCACGCCCATATCCGCTTCCCTGCGCGGCCATTACACGTCGTCCGGGACGTATGTGCGCGATTTCCCGCAGCCCACGATCAATGTGACCGTGTACTACAACGGCAGGAAGGGCGGAATGGAGACGGCGAAGCTCGTGGTGCAGTCCTCGCGCGATCCGCTCTTCGAAAGCGGTGTGGACGCCACGTTCGTCTCCACCGACTCCGCGACCGCGTCTTCCGGCAACCAGTACGTGGAACTTGGCCGCTGGCGCGACCGCCGCGCCGTGGGAACGCTCCAGCCCGGCAACGTGGACGCCTCCGCGCTCGCGCTTGAACACTCCACCGTTTCGACGGACGCGTCCTGCGAATGGACTTATTCCGACTGCGGCGAGCACGAGCACGAGTACGAGAAAGGCGCCGGCACCTACGAAGAGTACCTGCAGGCCAAGCTGCTCTGCCGCCACATCAAGATCGTCTCCAACGCGCAGGAATGGAAATCGTTCGGCGAAGTCGCCGTCGTCACCGACGAGCAGGGCGTGTTCGCCACGCTTTCCGCCGGCGTGAAGGGCGTTGTCGGCACGGTGAACCTGCTGACCGGCTCCTACGACATCGATCTCGGCGCGCTTTCCACCACGAACGGCACGAAGTTCACGTCCGCCGACGTGTTCCGCCTGGCCTACGCCGTGCGCGATTCCGTCGGTTCGCCCCGCGAGCTGCATTTCTCGAGGGCGTCGAGCGGCTGGCTGCGCGAGGGCGTGAACTACTTCCGCGTGTTCGCCGACCTCGACGACAGCGGAACATGGACGCCCGGCGAACCGATAGGCTATCCCGATCCCTACGGCGTGAGGATATCCTGGCGCGAAACCTCCTTCGACGTGAACCTCACGGACACGTCGGCGTCGATGCCGCGCATCAACGTGTCCGCCGCGGTTTCCGCCAACACGCCCGAAGGCGTCGCCGCCGCGAACGACCGCGACATGAACGGCTACAGGGTCAATCCCAACTACGACGTCTCCTTCGCCGGGACGAATATGCCGGGCGCGTCCGCGGTGACGCGCATCCGCATCGCCCGCACGATGATCAACGGCTGGCTGGCCTGCTACACGAACAACGCCAACGTAATCCAGGGCACGGTCTCCGAAACGGTGTTCGACAGGACGCTCGATCTCGGATCGCGCGCCAGCCTCACCGAAGCCGACCTGATTGCGGACGGCGTCTACGATCTGGACTGGGGCGGGATACTGGGCAACTGGACCAACCGCGTCACCGGCCTGCGCCAGACGGTCGCGGACTTCGCCTCCGTCACAAACGTCGCGTACCGCATAATCGTCGGCTACGGCGAGGACAACGCGTTCGTCACGAACAACCTCCTCGCGCGCGGCTTCGTGAACGGGTTCGAATACGGCGCCGTCGGCTACCAGACTCCCTGCGTACCCGTCTCGCCCGCAGGCATCCTCACCTCCGGCCGCGTCACGTTCAAGTGGTCGCACACCAACTCCATACACAAGGCGTATCCCGCCTTCCGTCTCAGGGTGTGGGATTCGCCCTCCGGCGGTTCGCTCGTGTTCGACTCCGGCGTGAGGCGCGCTCCGCGCCGCGACGACCGCGGCGACTACGTGTGGACCGCTCCGCTCTACACGATGTCCCCCACGCTGCTCGGCAAGATGTTCAACACCACGAACAACTATTCGTGGGCCGTGTCGATGCTCGACGCCAAATTCACCGAACCGAACGCGAACGAAGAGCGCATGGTCTTCCGCGTGAACACGTCCGGGAACATGGCCGGCCAGACCGACCACGGCTCGGTGCACTGCCGCGTCAAGTACTTCGGCCCGTCCGCATACGCCGCGAAAATCACGGTTCCGGCCGGGCTGATCCGCGTGCAGGCGTTCCAGACGCCCGACTTCACCGGGCTCCCGGCGTGCGAGACGATCGTCACCAACACGGCCGATGTGGCCAATCCCACGAACGCCTCGGTGAACGCTTCGCTCGTCGGTCTCGAACCCGGCACGTACTACGTGCGCGCGTTCATCGACACCGACGGCGACCTCGACTGCTCGCCTTGGGAGTCCTGGGGCTACGCCAACCATGTCGGTACCACGCGCAAGCAGGTCTACGACGCCAAGCCGCTGATCGTCCGCTACGGCGTGAACGAAAAGCCCGTCGCCGACATATTCATCGAAGACATGGACACCGACAACGACGGTTTCCCGGACGCCTGGGAATACTCGAACGCCCCCGCTTCCGCCCGCGCGGACGGCACGTTCCTGCGTTCGCGCGGTCCGGCCTCCGGCCCCACGTTCTACACGCGGGTGAACAAGGATCTGGCGGCGGCGCTCAAGGCGTTCGACCTTTCGGCCTACACGTCGTTCCTGACCTACTCGCTGATGTCCGCAGGCGCGCTCGACACCGACGGCGACGGATTGAACGACTACGCCGAACTCCTCTTGGGGACGAATCCGAACCGTTCGTACGGCGCGTCCGCCGAGGGGCTCTCCGCGCAGATGAGCGGCATCTCCGCCACGCGCAGCGTCTCGTTCAAGATCTCGGCCGAATCCGTATCGCCGTCCGGCGGCGAAACGGTCGCGGATCCGCTCCTCTACGACCAGTCCGCGATCAACGAGGCCGCGGCGTCTCCCGCCGCAGTCCGCTGGGTGCTCGAATACACGCCGTCGCTCGGCGGCGAGTGGGAGCAGGTCGGCGAAGGCACGGCGCTCCTCGAGGAAGGCAAGACCGAAGAGGAAATCGCGCGCGAAGCCCGCGAGGCGTCCTCCTACGATCCGGAGAAAGGCTACTACCGCGTCCGCATTCTGAACGATTGACGGCGGCCGCGGACGACAACAGGAAAAAGACAAGATGATAAACAAAGTACTCGTAGTAAATTCGGGATCGTCGTCCCTCAAGTTCATGCTTTTCGACATGAAGGGCGAAAAGATGCTTGCCAAGGGGCTTGTGGAGCGCATCGGCTCGCCGAACGCGAATCTCGTCTACAGCCGCGCAGGCGGGGCGAAGTCGAACTCCGCCGTGTCCGCGCCCGACCACGCGGCCGCGCTCAAGGCCGTTCTCGCGGTTCTCGTTTCGCCGGACAGGGGCGTAATCGCGTCTCTCGGCGAAGTCGATGCGATCGGCCACCGCGTCCTGCACGGGGCCGAGGTGTTCAAGGATTCCGTCAAGGTGGACAAGCCCGTCCTGGCCAAGATCAAGAAGCTCGTCCCCTACGGGCCGCTCCACATGCCCGCCAACATCGGTGGCATAGAAGCGTGCATGCGCATCCTGCCCAAGGTTCCGAACGTCGCGGTGTTCGACACGGCGTTCCACCAGACGATGCCGCCGTGCGCCGCGCAGTATGCGCTCCAGCCCAAATATTACAAGAAGTACGGCATCCGCAAGTACGGTTTCCACGGAACCTCCCACAAGTACATAGTGCAGGCCGCCGCCAAGTGGCTGCGCAAGCCCGTGTCCCGCGTGAATCTCGTCACGTGCCACCTCGGCAACGGATCGTCGATATCCGCTGTCAAGGGCGGCAAGGTGCTTGACACTTCGATGGGGCTTACCCCCCTCGCCGGGCTTGTGATGGGGACGCGTTGCGGAGACGTGGATCCCGCCGTCGTCTTTTCGATAGCGAAACTCGAAGGGCTCGACGCCGACCGTCTCGACAGGCTTCTCAACAAGGAAAGCGGACTTCAGGGCGTGACGGGCGTCGCCGGCGGCGACATGCGCGACATCTGCGCCCGCGCCGCGAAAGGCGATGAAGCCTGCCGCCTCGCGCTTGAGATGTTCGGCCACCGCGCGGCGTTCTACGTGGGCGGATACAACACGCTCGTCGGCGGCGCGGACGCGATCGTCTTCACCGGCGGCATCGGCGAGAATTCGTCCGACGGGCGCGAGCAGATCATGAAGCGGCTTTCGGCCCTCGGCGTGAAGATCGACAAGAAGGCGAATGCGAAGATCCACGGCGAAACGGGTCTCGTTTCGACGCGCGATTCGAAGATTCCCTGCGTCGTGATACCCACGAACGAAGAGTTGATGATTGCGCGCGAGACCTTCCGTCTCGCCTGATCCGCCGGCGTTTCCGCCGGCTTGGAAAGCCGCGCCGCGCCGCGTCATACCGGCGGTATGGCGCGGCTCACCGCCGCCATGCGGGCGGCGGCCGACGGTTGCGTGTATCTGCCGTGCATTCCGGCGGGCGCATGCCCGGTGACGGCGTCGGTGACGTGCGGCGGCACGCCCGCTTCATCCATCATCGAAATGAATGTGGCGCGAAGCGAATGGAATCCCGCCCGTCCGCCGCCGATTTTGAGAATGCCGCACTCCCGGAATATCTTTGAAAAGCGCCGCGACGGACGTTTCATCGCTTCTTCGGAAAAGAGATTTCTCCTGCCATCCTCCGCCGCCTTGCGCAGAAGCGCTTTCACGCGCGGTCTTGCGAACGGCGCCAGAGGCACCAGTATCGGCTCCGGTTTGCTGTTCCGCGTTTTTCCGGGGACTATCCGCAGCGCCGAGCAGTCCGGCGCGACTTCGTCCCGCTCCAGACCGGCTACGTCGGACAGCCGCAGCCCCGTCGCGTAGCCTATGGCCGCCATATCGGCGTATTCGCCTCCGTCGACGGCGAGGCGTCTGAAAAGTCTTTGCAGTTCGTCTGCGGTCAGCCGTCTGTAGTATTCGCGCGGCAGCGTGCGGACGGGTGGAATGTTTTTCCATGCGCCGCCCAGTCCAAGCTCCTTCCAGACTTTTTTGAAAAAACGGATCATCCTTGGCGCGGACGCGTGAGACGACGAAATGCATTTTGCCGCTTCCGCCGCCTCCTTGGCGGAGAGACGGTCTGGCGCGGCGGCGCAGGCGGGCCTGGCGGCGTCGAGAATCCGTAGCCATCGCACTTGAGCCGCGCGGGCGTCTTTTCCGGCGGGCGCGGCAGGAGAGTCGAGCCACCGGCCCGGGAGATCTTTCCACGTCGTCTGCGGCCCTTCCGTTTTGGAGAGCTGTATCTTAGCCGCGTCGCCCAGCGCGGCGAGATGTTCAAGCCACGCGCGCTCCCCGCACGGGGGATGCGCAAGACTTGCCGCGCGCCGTCTGGCGATTGCGGCGGATTCTGTTTTCAAGGCTATCCACTTTGTTTTATGTTCTATGCGGACGGTCAGATAGTAGCGCCGTCCTTTTTTTCTTATCGACCCGAAATATGCTTTCATGCGCCGATATTATACTACCGGCGCAGGATTTGCGCCGCTGCGGAGCGGCGCGGCTACATGCCGGGATCCGGACGCTCCGGCGCCGTGTTTTCGGATATCCAGCGCATTGCCGCCTGCGCGCCGGTCCACTCTTCGCCGGTGACGAATTCGTATGATTCGCGCGCCGCGGCCGCTGCAGCGCCGCTGCATGAATTTATGACGCCGACGAGCGTTTCCACCGCGAGCGCGTCGTCTACGCGGTTGAGGTTCTGCACTGCGGCGGTTAGAGCGTCGGGATCGGAAAGCGTTTTCATTGCGATTGCCACGGTGGAAGCTATCTCGCGCTCGTCGTCGAGCTCGGCGATTTTTTCTTCGAACCGGGATTGCGCCTCGTTTGCGACTTCGGCGTCCGGATCGGACATGAACAGAAACAATTCCGGGATGGCGTCTTTCCCGAACCATGCCAGCGCTTCGACCGCTCTCTTCCTCAGCGCGGGGTTCGGCGACCCCGAGAGTTTATCTGCCAGCGCGAAGACCGCGCTCCGTTCGTTGGAATCAAGTGCATCCTGAAGTTTCGCCGCCGCTTTCTTTTCTTCGGGGGTGAAGGATTCTTCGCCGTTTTCCTCCTGCACGGCTTTTGCGGCTTCCGCAAGGCCTGGCCCTGTTTCAGCCGGGCGGCGTGTTTGTGTATGCCGACTGGCCTTTCCGCCGGCTTTTGACGCAGGCGGGACGCCGTCTCCGCGTCCCGACCGTCTGGATTCGGTCTCTTCCCGTCCACCGTCCGGCGTTTTGCCGGGAGAGCACGAGCACAGCAGCGCCGCCGCCGCGATTGCGGCGGCTAAAGCCGCCTGCCGTCCGGCTTGCCGTATCTCCTGTTTCATTTCGCGTCGTCTCCGTTCAGTTTCCGGTCTCCAGCGTTGCGGAGACCGATCTCCGCACGCTTTTGCCGCCTGCGGTGTCGCGCCAGCAGAACAGCCCCGCCCCGAACGGCAGCACGATCTGCTCGTCTCCGCATCCGCAATCTATCCATCCCGGGATGAGGATCCCGCGGAGGGTGCCGCTGGCGGTTCTGCCGTCCTCGAAGCGGATGATGCCCGTGCCTGAAAACGTTCCCGTCCTGCGGTTGTACGAGAATGCGCGGAGGTCTGCGCGCGACGAAATGGAGAATCCCCGGGCGCCGGCCTCGAGAACCGCCGCCGGGCCGGACGCTCCCGCGCCGTGTTTTTCGCTCCACGCGGATTCTGCGCCGGTCTGCAGGGCGACAGTCCCGTCAAGCTCGAATTCGCGCAGGATGGAAAGCGGTGATGCGTTTGCGGGGAACCACGACCCGTACGCCTGGAGAGGGAAATCTCCCGGCGCCGCGCGACCGGCGCGCCGCCAGAATGGCGCGGATCCGGCGTCGGCCGATACGATCCGCGCTGTTTCATCGCTCGCCCACAGAGTTTTTCCGTCTGCCGCGATGCGCAGCATCGCCGACAGCGCGTATGACGGATTTCCCGAAAACACCGGCAGGAGCGCGTACACGCCGGAATCTCCCGCGGCGGACAGAAGCGCGCTTCCGGACACGGACGTCCCGTCGGGCAGGATCCCCGCGAATTTCATCGTGCCGTTTGCGGCGTTGCGCGCCGTCGCTTCGATGGAAAGGAATCCGCACCCGGACGCTATGGCATCCGCCGCCCCGTCCGGGGCGGCCAGGAGGACGTTGTAGCGGCCCGTCCACGCGGAGAAGTCCCCGCCTGTCTGGGCGAGGTCGATCGTTCCCGAAAGACCGTCCTGCGTTTCGACCGTCAGCGCTCCGGACGGATCTACAGCGGCGGAGACCGTCTCCTTGCGCAGTTTCAAAGTTCCGCGGAGCATTCCGGTTTCATTGTCCAAAGCGTCCCACGCGCCGGAGAATCCGCGCCGTCCGTCAAGCAGCGAAAGCCGCATTGACAATTTCCCGCGCGAGGTGGACGAAAATGCCGCGACGCCTTCGATTCTGGACGGATCGTCCTTCGGACGGAGCGGAACCGATGCGTTGAACGCGCGGTTGAAATATCCGTTCAGGATTTGCGGATCCGCTATTTTGAAAGCGAAAGCCGTTTCCCATCCGGTGGCTGTGCCGTCGGGCCGCTCTTCGCTTATCGTGAATACCGCCGTGTAATTCCCCGGCGCTGAAGGCTTCCCGGAAAGAACCACGGCCTGGGCGGCGCCGTCGTAGCAGAGCGACAGTCCCGGCGGCAGTTCTCCGGAAACCGGCGAAAGCGTCGTTTTCGACCCTGCGGAAACATTGAACACCGGCCAGGACGCTCCGGCGGCGAATTGCGCCGGGACTTCTACGTCTATCGCGGTTTTGGCGAGACACGGCGCGTCGGAATCGAAAATCTCCAGCGTGAACAAACCGCGCGAGACGCGCGCCGATCCGGAAACGCTTTCGATGTAGAAAACGGCATTTTGTTCGCCTTCGTATTCTTCAGGCGTTTCGATAAGCGGAATTTCCACGCTTTTGGCGCCCTGTTCGCCGTCGTTCCAGCAAACAATCGTGTCCGTCCACCGGAATCGCGCGCCGTTCGCCGCCGAGGACGAGGGATCCAGCACTATCCGCACCGCAGCCTCTCCCGAACAGCCGCCGGAGCGCGTCACGGTGACTGCGGCCGGGCCGCCGGATTCGATCATTCGCATCGAGGCCGCCGCGAAAGAGATCGCACCGGGGGTTTCAACGAATGTCGCGCCGATTTCGGCATCGAACGCGGTCGTGTCGATCGCGCCGTCTGCGAAGTACGCCCGCTTCGAGGCGTCGGAGAAAGCCGACACCTCCAGAAACGCCTCGCCGGACACGTCTGCGGCGGACGCGGCCACCGAGAGCGTCCCCGTCCCCGAGGCGACGCACGCCCCGTCGAGCCAGTAGGAAAGGTTCACCGGCGACGGCCCCTCTCCCGTCGCGGTGAACGTAAGCAGCCCGCTCTTCATGCCGGACAGTCTGTAGAAGTCGCGCTTGTCGTTTATTTGAAGCGTGGACGTCTGCGCCTGTCCGCCGATTTCAAGGACGCGCTTTGTGAGAGTGCGGTAGTCGTCCGACTCGTCTTCGCGCTCCGCGAGCTTCAGGAGGTCGTCGAGCCTGCGCAGGTTTTCGTCTGCGCCGTAGACCATTCCCGTGCGCAGGGCGGAGAACCTGCCGGCCACCTTGCCTGACGCGTTGACAAGAAGGATGTTCGGCTGGCTCATGCGCACCGCCGTCGTCTCCGGCGCGAGCCAGCGGTTCGTGGAGCAGTCCGCCGTGAAAGATTTGACGGCGGCCGCGGCGGCCGGATCGACATTGTGGCGGGACATGTAGGCCGCTCCGCTTGTCGCGTTCGTACCGCTTTTGTTCGGGTCCGGCGTCCACGAGAGCAGCCGCGGGCAGTCGCGGCCGCAGGACGGATCGTCTGCGGATGCGCGCGCGCGCCCCTGGTCGAACAGCACGAGAGCGGCGTTGTTCTCCGCCGCCCAGTTGGCAAACGGCGCATCGCCCTGCGTTTCGAAAAGGCTCGTCTCCATGGCGGAGCAGTACGGACACCACAGCACGCCCGACCATACCGCGAGCGTGAAGGCCTTTCCTCCGGCCGCGCGCACCGACGCGACTTTCTGCGTGGCGGCCGCCCAGTCGAAAGTGAATTCTCCGAAGCCCAGCGCGCCGGCGTCGCGCTCTCCGATCCAGTGCGGATTCCGGACCGAATTCCCCCGTGCGCGGCAGTATGCCGCTGAGAACGCGGACACGCCGTTTTCGGTATTCGCGTATTCAAGCGAAACCGTGTCTCCGTCCTGCGGCGCGGCTCCGGCCGCCGAAAAATCCACGATTGCCGTTTTGAACGTCTCTCCCGCCGCCCACGCGACTTTGTTGGTTGCGGGCGCGGCACCCGGGACCGTCGCGACAAGCAAGCCTTCCGCCGCGCTTCCCGCCGCAAAATCGCGCCGCGCGAGCGGAACCTGGAGTACGGTTACACCCGGTTCGATTTCGAGCCTGTCGAGAGCCTCGCCCGATATGCTGAACGAAAACGGCATTCTGTAGTCGCCGAAAAACGAATCAGCCGAATCCGCCAGCTGCCGCGCAAGGGAGCGTCCGTCCGCCGGAACGGGCATTTTCCCGGATCTGCCAAGGAAATTCGTGGCGAGCGTTCCGCCGTCGCACGGGAACCACAGGCACACGGCAGGCGTGCCCTGCAAGGCTGCGGCGGTTCCGCCTGCGGTCTGGGCGAACTCTTTCGCCCCCGAACCGGCGTTAGCGCCCGTGTCCGCGCCGTCCGCATCGCCTTTTACGAGGCAGAAGAGGTACGGCGACCGTTCGCGCCACTCCGCGAACTCCGCGGTCTCCACCGCAGATTCGAGTTCCCTGCAGTACGAGCAACTCTCCTTTGACCACACCATCACGAGCGGTCGTTCCGTCCGCACCGCTTCGTTCGTCGCGGCGGCGAAGTCGGCGGTCCACTTTCCGGGCGCGGCTTCGCCGCGCGCCGCCGGAAAGCAGTGCGCGGCCGCCGCCGCGGCGAGGAGTTGAAGAGCAATTCTGTTTCGAATCATGTCCGTCCCCCCGATGCCTTACTGCAGGCCTTCTGCGACCGCCTCGCGCGTCTCAAGGCCGAAAAGCAGTTTGTACGACGCGTTCCACGTGAAGGTCTTGCCCGTCTCTTCGTCTTTGACTTTGGCCGGGGCGAGATAAAATCCGGACATCGCCGCATCGGTTGCAAGCAGCGAAGAGGCCGGATCGCGCGCCATCACCATCACGCCCTTGTGTTTGAACGAGCCGAGCTTCTTCTGCGCAGTCTCTTCGCCGCTGTCGCCGTACAGGCTTGCGTAGATGTCGAACGAGCCGCTGAATTCCCCGGTGGGAGCCTTGAAAGCGATCGTGAACTTGCACGGATTCGCGCTTCCCGCCCAGTCCGCGAGCTGTGTGCGCCGCCCGCTGCCGTCGACAGCGTATGCAAGCGACGTCTTTTCCGCGACGGGTCCTTTCGCGCCGATGTCGAGATACAGCCCCGAAGCGCGGCCGTCTTCCGGATTGAAGTTCCTGCCTGGCCAGGCGGAAAACTCCCATGCGCCACCCGTCTGCTCCAGAAGGGTGTACGGGAGCGACCCTGTCTCTTCCGGATCCGTCAGATACATATAGTGGTTCCTGTAGTACGCCATGAGGTTCACCACCGTCGAATACCACCCTCCAGCCGGCTCGAGCGTTTCCAGGAATCCGGTCGCTTCCATCCCGTCCCATGCCGCGTCGCCGGCGTCGATCCAGATGAACCGGCTTCCGGCGGCCGCAACGGGAACGTCGGCTCCGCCGCGTATCTCCTGTCCGTCGAGGGTCGCGTTCGCTGCCGGCTCGAGGCGCAGCCTCAGCCATCCGCCGAACGCCGCCTTCCCTTTTGCGCTGTACACCGGGGCGAGAACCGTCTTTTCCCCGTATTCGCCGTTTTCCGACACGAACGCCGCCGCCGCCGAGCACGAGAACGTGCTGCCGTCGGCGAGCGATCCCGCCACTTTTACGGAACCTTTCGCGTCGAGCGTCGCCGTCAGGTATCCGTTGCCCTGCGGCGCTCCGTCCGGCGCGTCTGCGGCGTCAAGCGTTATGGTGTAGTACCCGGCGAAGTCCGCCATCTGCGCCGTGACATGCTTGAGGGCGGAATTGTCGCGCCGCGCCGTGCCGGTCCATGTGACGTTTTCGATTACCGACTTTTTGTCGGCCGAAAGCATCGAAACGGTCAGTTCGACTTCGAGCGGCGCGTCGATAGCGTCCCAGTCGTTCGTGCCGCCGCGCCGCGCGGCGATGTGGAGCGTGTTGGTGTATTGCGCGCCGAGCAGGGTTTGCGGCTTGGCGTAGAGCGTGGCGCCGAGAATCTGCGCTCCGTCCTGCAGTGCGGTTTCGTCCCAGTTCTTTGCCGTAAAGACGTGCGAAGCCGTCCCTAACACGGCTTTTGCGCTCAGAGAGCCGGATTCGGCGGCAGTCAGGCTGAACGAGCCGATCGAGAGGTTCGCGAAATCCGGATCTTCGGAGATCGCCGGATCTTCCGTTTCAAGAAGACCGTTGAATTTGCCCGCTGCCATGCCGGGGGATTCCACTTCGACCGAGAAGGCGGTCGCCGCGCCCTGGACGTTTCCGCTGTATGGATATACCGCGAAGGAGTACAATCCCGTTTTCAGCGGTGCGCCGGAAACTTCTCCGGTCGCAGGGTCGAGTTTCATCCCGTCGGGGAGTTTCGCGCCTTTCACAAGCCCCCACTTCAGGCCGTCGCCCTGCGCCGTGAACGGAATCGAGGCTGCCACGCCCTGGACGAGTTTCGCCGTTTCCCCGGATTCCGCGAGTTCCGCAAAATCCGCCCCCGTCGAATCCGCGCCCTGTCCGGCTTCCGCGACAGGAGCGCCGTTGGCGGCGGTCTTGAAAGTCCATACCGCCTTGTTCGTGTTTACGAGCGCTATTTCCCCGCTGTCGTCGAGCATCGCGGAATCGACGCGCCAGAAATATGCGGCGTTTCCGTCGAAAGAAAGGCCTTCGCATCCGGGGCAGAATTTCGTTTCGCGCAGGTACGGCGCGGCAGGCTTGTTTCCGGAAAGGCTCGAAACGAGCGCTTCGCCCGTGCCGATCTTTTTCCTGTCTTTGTCGATGTAGAGGAGGTACACGGTTCTTTCGCTTTCCTGCGCGCTCCATTCCAGGTGGACTGCGCCGGGCGCCTGAAGCTGGTTTTCGCCAAAGGCGGGCTGCACCGCCGCCGGCGTCTCGAGAGGTTCCCACAGGAACGGCGAACCGTCTTCCTGCTGCTCGAGTTCCATGCGGCACCCGCCCTGCGCGCTCTGGAGAGAGAGTTTCACGTCGGTTCTGCCCGCGCCTGAAATCCAGCGCTCTATCCGTTCTCCGTCCGCCGCTTCGATTCCGGTTCCGCCGATCTGGCAGGAAAGGGAATATTCCTCCCCGCCGGATTCCACGCGCGGCGTGAATGCGAGATGCCCCGGCCCCGTTGCCGAAAACGTGATTTCGGTTTTCCCTTTCGCCGGCAGGATGTCGCTTCTCAGCGTTCCTGCGGCGTCGAAATGCCACAGTCCCGACGCCTTGACCGCCGTGCCTGACGCCTTGCCGTATGATGCCGCGTATTCCGCAAACGTTTTCGACGTCTCGCCGTCGGTCACGGTCACGGCGGCGGATGACGGCCGCGTCTGCGGCGTCCCTGCGCCGTCGCTTTTCAGCGCGGCGATCTTTACGGTGAATTTGCGGTCTGCGAAATAACCGTCCGTCGGGCGCATCGTCTGGATCCGGACGGCTTTCGTTTCCGTGTCGCCGTCTTCCCACCAGATTTCCTGCGGCTCGGCGTCTACGAACGTGTCGCCGTCTTTTTGCGCCGCCGACACCGTCACGCTCGCGCCGACGGGCATGTCGGACCCTCCGGTGCGCGCAATCCACAGAACCGCCTCTTCTCCGGCGGCGACAGTGAACGCCGGCGAGGCGGGTTTTGCGAACTCTTCCATGCTTTCGCCGCAGGCGGCTATCGAAAGAACTCCCGGCGCGGCTTTCGAGGAATCGGTTATCGTCACGGGCAGTTCGGCGGCGGTGAGCATCGGATAGTATTCTTCCGCCGCGTTGAAGTCGAAGTCGGATACCGAATCTAGAACGATGGAGAATTCGCGCACATCCGCGAATGAATCGATCAGGTCGGGCAGTATCCGCACTTCAATGGTTTTGACCGAGCCGTCGCCGTCTTCCCATTCAACCGTCCCCGACGCCGCGACATAGTCTTTCTCCGGCTTTGCGGAGCCTTCGCGCGTCGTCCAGCGCACGCGCACCCTGCCTTCCTTGGACGTTCTCGAAAGCTTCACCGCGAGCGTCCCCGCCTTTTCGCCCGCCGTATACGCCTTCTTGTCCGGCTTTATCAGGCCGACAGCGCAGCTTCTCGCGTTCAGCGTGTATGCGGCGTCGCCGTCTTCGCCGGCGGCTTTCCGCACGGCGATGTAGTATGTGGCGTTTTCCAGGCCGTATATGCGCGATTCCGTTCCGGAGTCGATCTGTTCGCCCTTGAATCCGCCGCCGGATATCTTGCAGTTGCGGTATATCGTCATTTCGGGCGAGCCTTCGGAGACGTCGAGCGCGAAATCGTAGACGGTTCCGGTCTTCACCTGGAACTTGAACCAGTCCGCATCGTCGCCCTGCCACAGGCTGCGTCCGGCGGATACGGGTTTGGCGTATGCGGGCGCGATGTTCGCGGCGCCTGCGGCGGTGTCGTCCTTCGGGTCTGCCGTGTCGCTGTATTTCAGCGTGATTTCCTTGCGGCCGCCGCCGCCTGCCTGTATCTGCACGGTCTGGTCTGCGGGTTTGTTCCAGTCTTTCACTGCGGAGGCCTGCACTGTCGCAGACGTCCCCGCTTTGAGCAGGATTTCCGCCCCCGGGCCGTATTTGCCGTTCGCTTCGCCTTTTAGATTCCACATTCCCCCGGGAGCGCCTTTGATGTCCACCTTCAGGAAGCCGTAGCCGTCGCCGTCCACCCACGCGTAGAGGCTGTAGGGGTAGTCCACGCCTTTCCCGCCGGGCAGGGATGCGCGGACGTAGTATGTCGCATTCGCCGGCGCGAGGAATTCCGCTCCTTCCTGCGGGTCTCCAAGGTCTTTGACGAGCGTCGCCGTCCCTTTGGAATCGACGGAATACACCGAAAGGTTCATCGGCCTTTCGGGGACGTATGCGCCGCTTTCCGCTTTCAGGTTGTATCCTATTCCCTTTCGCGCGCCGAGGATGAACCAGTCTTCCGTGTTGGCCGCGCCGAACGCCGTGGCGCTTCCGTCCGCCTTCGTCTGCAGCGCGCCTTCCGTCGCAGCGTCCCCAAGCGCGAATTTGAGCGTGTTGCCGCCGGCGGGCGTGTCGTCGGCTTCCGGTTCGCATACGCCGAGGTTCGTGTAGAGGATGCTCCCGGAAACAGTCTCCGCCCCGGGATTGTCCATAAGGTCGAGATCGCGCTGGCACACGCCGACATAGTACGTGCCGGTCTTGTCCGGTTTAACCGCAATGCGCTGTCCGTATACCCCCGGAGCTTTGAATTCGTTCGCCGCCAGAACGGTTCCGGCGGAATCGTATATTTCCATCACGCACGGCGTGTCCGACTGGAATTCCGTTTCGAAAAGCGCAAGCTCGCCCGCCTTCAGATTGACGGCGAAGAGACTTGTGTCGATCGTCTCGTCGTAGAACTCGTCGTTCGAATCGTTCCGCGCGCCCGCTTCGACATTCTGCGCCGCTCCGTCTTCAAGGATCCCCGCGAGCGGATGCGCAGAAACGGGGCGTCCCTGGTCGATCGATCCCGTCACCGTAAACGCGCCGCCGCTTTCGCCGTCCACGATCAGCAGGTACGTCCCGGCTTTTTCCGCCACGACGGACAGGATGAGCGTGCCCGCATCGACGTCTGCAATCTGTGTCGTGCGCGGGGGGTCGAGGTTTGAATCTTCGGGGACTTCGATGTCAGCGTTCGAGAAATCGCCGGAAACCGTGAATTTGCAGCGCTGTCCCGCCGCCAGCGCCACAGTGAAGCAGTAGTTGCCGTCGATGGTGATGTTCGCTTTCTTCGTCACGCTTTTGCCTTCCGCCAAAGCCCCGAACTGTGCGGGTTTTTCGATTACGCCCTGCGGTATGGTTTCTTTCACTATGCTTTGGGACGAAGAAAGGGATACGGTCGCGCCGCCGTCTCCTTCCAGCACAAGATAGTATGCCGATGCGGAATATACGGTTGGATCGTCGTCGTCGGGATCTGCGACGAGCCAGGCCCCGATCCAATCGTCTTTTGTCACGAACAGCCGTTCCGTGGTGTCGGATCTTACGTCGGTTTCGCTCATGGAAAGCTGCGAGTCCCAGTTGTCGCCGCTATCCTTGTAGATGAACATAAGCGACATTGCGGTGGTTCCGTATTCGGCCGGAGTGTCCGTGACGAACGTGTAGTCCGACCCTTTTTTGGGCGTTATTTTGAAAACGGCTCGTCCATTCCCGTCGAGTTTGGCCGAGACCGTCTTTCCTATCGAATACGATTTCGCCCCTGCGTAGTCGTTTTTGTCGTACATGTCTTCCGCGAAAGCGGCCGCCGGAAGGAGGATTGCGGACATCGCCGCAACTGCAGGCCAGAGTTGTTTTTTCATGTCGTATCGCCTTTCGTTTCGTATTGCCTCATTGCAGCGTCAGTCGGCCGCGGCCGGTTCTGCGGTCCAACCGCCCGCTCCGTCTCTTTCGAAGCGGATTGTCCAGAATCGTCTGCCGTATTTGTCTGCCAGTGTCGCGAGCGGCGCGTCTTCGCCGTCTTTGAAGAATACCGGTGCGCTTTGCGAAAACGCGCGGTTTCCGATTTTCCCGGCGACCGCCGCCGTGCCGCCGGCCGAAATCCTGAACGCAAGCGCTACAGGCGATTCGCCGTCTGTCGCCTCCAGCACCGCCCTGCCACCGGGCAGATCCGCGTACAGCGCGAAATTCCCGGTAAGCGGCCTGTCCGCCCATCCGTTGCGCCCGCCTTCCGCGAAGACTTCCCCGCCGGCGGATATTGTCCAGAAGCCCCGGTCGTCGATGGACAGTTCCGCGTCTTCTATGATGTTCCGCCCGCCTTTGCGGATGTCGAACACGGCCGAGCCGTCTTCCAGGGTTCCCGTGAATGTCGCCGTTTTGCCGTCGCAGAGCGTGAATTTCCCCGAAACGCGCCCGTTTGCCGTCGCTGTAAACGTCACAGGCCCGCCCGCGTCCCCGAGGCTGCCCTCGCCGTTGAACGTGCCTGTCCGGTAGAATGCGGCGGACGGTGCGTATTCAATGTCCTCTTCGGAGATTTCAAACCAGGAATCCGCGGATTCCGCCGTGAACGTGAATGTTACGCGTTGGGTTCCCCAGGGAATCGCGATGGAATGCACGCCGCCGTCTTCGTCCGGTTCCGCTGTTTTTCCGCCGATTTTCACGTCAAGCGTTCCGCTGCCGTGGACGGTGCCTTTCCAGAACAGCGTACCTTCGCCTTTCAGCGTCAGCAGGGCCGTTGCGCTCTTGCGCGCCGCAAGCGTTTTCGTGCGGATCGCGCCGTCTGAAGTCGCGTACCACCCGTTTGCGCCGGCCGAAAACGGCAGGCGGGTTTTCGGCTGCCTGTATTGCGACAGCGGGATGTCGTCGTCTATGATCGAAAACGTCATGGACGAGCGTCCGGTTTTGGCGCTTTTTTCGTTTGTCGAAAGCGTCAGTTTCGCGGAGGTGCGCGGTTTGCATTCTCCGTCGGAGGCGGGAATGTCGATTTCTATCCATTTCTCCGTTTCAAGATCTTCGAATACCGCCGTTCCTGCTGTTGTCCTGTCCGCCCACGAGAGCGTCGCCGTCACCGTGCCGGCGCGGTCGCCCGTGCGCGCGATCTTCACTGCGGCTTTCCGTCCAGCCGTCACTGTCGCGGCGGCGCTCCTGTATGCGTTGGTCTTGCCGTCCGCCGCCCAGCCGTCGATGTTGAAAGTCCCAGCCTCGCCGGCGTCGGCCTCCAGGACTATTACCTCGGTTTCGGTCGTTTCGCCGGGGATCGCGTCTGATGCCGAGAAGTCGAGGACTATTTTGAACGTTTCGTAGAGGCCTTCGTATTCCGGCAGGAGTTTTTTCAATGGAACCGACACGTACGTAACGCTTGAAGTGGGGCTGTTTTCGTTCCATGAAAGCGTCTTTTCCACCATTGCGAAATCTTCACCGGCGACCGCCGTCCCGTCCGCCGTTTTCACGACCACGGACACGTCTGTCGGCGTTTCCATGCTGCATTTCACGCCTACCGCCACGGAAGACGCCAGTTCGCTCGTTATTATCTGCGTCTCTTCGAGCGATATGGTTGCGGGAACCCATTCGCGGTACGAGAAAGAGTACATTACGCATTCCGGCGCGCCGTCGCGTTTTGCAAACGTGATTTTCGCCGTGCCGTCGGCTGCGGGAACGAAGCGGTACGACACCCCGAAACACTCTTCCGCCGAAATTTCCTTCTGCGCGCCGTCTGCCGTCAGGAACGCCGTGAACGGAGGCTCTTCCGTTTCCGGGTAGACCTTGTCCACGCGGAATGCGTATTCGGTTCCTCCTCTCACGTCGAACTCGAACACGTCTTCCGTGTCCGATCCGTTAAGTGTCGCCTGTATTTTGGCGCTCCTTTTCGCAGGCGGATCGAGTTTCGCCGGGCCGTCGCCGTCGTATGCGTCGTACTCGGGCATTGATGACGAGACTGTGAGCCTTGCGGCTTGCATTTGCGGATCCGCCGCGTAGGTCGGCGCTTCCGTCCCGGGATCCGCGATTTCAAGCGATATGGCGGCGTCCGCCGTCCAGAATCCGCCGTCGGCGCCTATCGACAGCGTTATCTCCGCCTTGTCCGATCCGGCGGCGAATGTCGCGTTCAGCGTGCCGGATCCTACGCGCGGATCGTTGCTTGAAACAGTCACCGGAACCGTCACGGCCTCTTCAAGGTTTTTTGCGCGCTTCAGCGCAACCGTGAATTTCTGCGACCCTGCCGCGGGTGAGACGGCTGAAAGTTCAGTGCTCTCGAATCCCGCCACGGGCAGCACCCATTCCTGCCATGCGAGCGAATACCGGTAGACCGCCTTGGAATCCGCTGCGGTTCCGTCCTCGACCTTGACAAGGAGTTCGCCGTCGTTTTCCTGGACGAACCGGAAAGGCGTCTTTGCAAGCGCTGGCAGATCCGTTCTGCACACCTCTGAGGTTGCGGAGCCCGAAACGGAATAGACCGCGACCGAGGGGGCCGGCGATCCGGCCGGGCGTGCTGAATAGTCCGGGGCTTTTATCTGGTACGTGCGTCCGGCCGATACGGGCGAAAGCCGGTAGCAGTCTGTCTTGTCCGACGGGCCGACGGTGCCGGCTCCCGATGTGGCCGTCTCGTCGGACATTTCGCACTGCCGCGCCGTTTCGGGCGTATTGTCGTCCGTGGCCGTTTCCTTGTCAAGGTCGATTATAGTCACGGCCGCCGATGTGTCGTTCCCTTCCCCGGTGTCTTCGCCCGACACCGAAATATAGAACGTCTTGTCGCCCTGCGCGCCTGGGATGTCGATTATCTGTATTCTGAAGACAGCCTTGTCCGAGCCTGCGGCGAATGTCACATTCGTCCCGGAAACCCTGTAGTCCGTTCCGGGCTTTGCCGTGCCGGGCGTCACCGCAAGCGTAGCGACCGCCGGGTCGGCGGGCCGTCCGCTCCGGACGATGTCCACTGAAAGCGTCCCGGCGTCTTCGTTCACCTTGATTTCCCGGGCGGGAATCGAAAAGACGAGATTTTCGAAAAGTCTGTACGCGAGTTTGTACGAGGCCCCGCCTTTGCCTGCGGGATACGATACCGATACGAGGATTTCATCCGTTTCCGCCGCCGGCGGCGCGTTGTCGCGCGGTGTGAACAGAACTCCCGCCGCGAGCGCGTCCGCCGTTTCTGAAAGGATTTTCGTCCGCGTTGTCGCGTTCGATACCGTAATCGCCGGCGCTGCGGTCTCCCATGCAAGGTCGCGCACTTCAAGACGGTACCTTTCCCCGGTCTTGCAGGACATTTTGAACCAGTCCGCCCTGTCCGGCGAATCCGCCTCAGGGTAGAGCGTGTGTTCGCCTGTCACGGCTTCGCTCCCGTCGGCCGGGATGTCGAGCACGGTCGCCCCTCCGGGCGTGTCGTCCCTTGGATCGTCGTCGTCGGGCGAATCCGCCGAATATTCCGCGAACTGTTTCGAGATGAAGTCGATGTACCAGTCCACGCTTTTTCCCGCCGCCTGTATGGTCGTGCTTTTGGTGCGTTTTCTGGACGCCGCTTCGTCTTCGCCGGGCTTGTTCCAGTAGACCGAAAAGCGCGGCAGCGTACCGCCGCCCACAAGGTTCAGAAAGTTTGTTAGCTGCTTGGGCGTCCAGTTCCCGGCTATCGCCTGCACCTTGCAGAAGTAGTACGGCTGCGCGGAGACCCAGTTCTGGAATTTCTCGTTTGTGAAAACGTCCTTGTTGAACGCGTTGCAGTAGGTGCACCCGGTGGAAGAGCCCAAAAGCACCACGGGAACGTGGTCGCGGTTGGCGATTTTGATTATTTCGTCGAAATTCGAATTCCATTCGCCCAATTTCGGCGTTCCGGCGGAAACCGTAACGTTCACGGCTCCGCTCGCCGCCGCGAACGATGCGATTGCGGCGAACGCCGCCGCCAGAGTTTTTGCGTATTTCATTTTGACCCTCCTTGTGTTCTCCCGGATGAAGACGCGCCGGCGGGCTTTCCTTTCGCGTTCTTTGCGGACTCCGCGGCTTTGCGCCGCGCCCGCCGGGCTTTCTGCCCGGCCTCGTCCCAGCAAAGTCCGTGGGGAAAGACCACGCCGTGTTTTTTCATCAGTTCAAACGCTTTCGGTATGACGATTTCATTGTTCTTGCGCATCCTTATGTCCTGCCGCAATTCGTTCTTGTCCGGCGTTTCGTATCCCAGGTCTTTCTTTATGGAAACCCGCCATCCGGTGTACAGCGCGGGCGTCATCGCCGTGCGGTCGCGCACGGATTCCATTTTGTAGAGGTCGTACGATTCCGACGTCTCCACCGGCTGCGACCATTCGCCGTCCGCGCCGCGAAGCGCCGCCGCGACGGCCTCGGGATCCTCGAAGGACATTGCCGGCGCGTCTGCGAAACGCTCCACTTCGAAATCTTTCGGAATCAGCTTCCGGTTCTCCTCGCTGTCGTCGCCGAATGTTATCTTCCGCCTTATCATGAATTCGCGGACGTCCGTAATCAGCGATTTGTACAGGACGTTGGACTGCATGCATTCCTCGTTCAGCCGCTTCAGTCCGTCGCTCAATTCGTCCACTTCCTTCTGTGAAACTTCAAGGGAATTCGAGAAAGTCTGCGAAAAGTATTTGGCGAGCACAGCCTCTTCGCGGATGGCGCGCTCTGCGGCGGCGGGTCCGCCCGGCCGCTTTGCGGCGAATTCTTCAAACGTCATCTTGCGCGATTTGGCCAGCGATTCGTAGATTTTGCGCGCGTTTTCGATATCTTTCTCTTCCGGGACGGTTCCGCGTTCCTCCGCGTCTATCAGGAATGCGTTCCTGTAGAGGAACGGATATACAACGTCCCACCCGGCCTGCCGCGAATATCCCTTCCAGCGTTTTTCGGCGTCCCGGGGGTTTTTTATCTTTGAAAACACGGCATTTTTCAGATCGTCCAGCCGCGTTGCGAATTCTTCCTTCGAAAGCCGCCTTGATCCGACCGCCGCGATTGTGGCGCCGGCGGGAAGCTCGCTCCAGACGGAATCTTCTTCGTTTGTCGTGAAGCGTCCCGGAACCGGTGCGGAGTTTTCGGGCGCGGCGGCTCCGGCGGGGGCCGTTTCCGGGGCGTCGCCGGTTTCCGCGCCGCAGCCGGCGGCAAGTACGAGCGCCGCGATTGCGGCGAAACGCGTTTTCATGTTCATGCCGTCTCTCCTGTATAAAGCAAGGGCGGGAAAAGTTCTCACTTCCCCCGCCCCTTTTCAGGCTTGGATCATCCGATCAAGCCGTTTCCCCGTCGTCTTCTCAGTTGAAGGTGACATCGAAGGGGAAGGTGCTCAGGCCGCCGAGATAGCCGTTGGCGGGGTCGATGAGCGAGTAGTTCTTGCCGAACGTCTTCACGAGAAGCGTGTCGAGGTAGGCGAGTTTGGACTTGCTTGCATTGTACTTGAGCGACCAGGTGCCGTACACCGCGTCATACGCGGGCGAGCGCGCGAGCTGCCATGTGAGCGCGTCAAACGTGATGCCGTTGGTTCCAATGTCCAGATTTTCGTAGTACGCCGTCGTCAGGCAGGGCTCGAAGCACTGGGTGGGGATGCCGCAGTACGTCGTGGCCGTGCTTTCGCCTGCGCAGTTGCCGGAGACGTTCTTCAGGAGCGCGCCGTCGCGGGCGCCGAAGCCTGCCGCGAAGATGCTGTAGGCCTTCTCGTGCAAGGAGCTGTCTTCGACTTCGACGAACTGGAAGAGAACGGACATTTCCGCAACCTTGCTCGTCTGGAAGGTGGGGCCGCCGATGAAGTTCAGCAGACCGACCTTGTACCCGGGAGCGGTGTTGCCGTAGGCGCCGGCTTCGTACACATCCGCGAATTTGCGGGCGGAAGTGGAGACGTACATCGTGGCGGTGCTCAGGGCGAGATTGTCGCCCTGGGTCTGGGCTTCAACGCCGCAGACGTCGCAGTCGAGGATGATGCCCTTCACCGTGCGGGAGGACTTCACGCGATAGTAGCCGTAGACCTTGGAGGATGTCGTGCCGGTAAGGCAGTCGGTGGACTTCACTGTGGAGGAACCGACCTTCGGGCCGACGGTCTTGAGGCTCATCGTGAGGTCGTATACGCGCTGGCTGGCCGTCACGGCCACGCCGGGCTGGGTGTCGCAGACATTGCTGGCAAAAGCGCCGCATGCGAGAGCAGCGACTGCAGTTGCAATCGTCAATTTCTTCATTTTTATTCCTTTTATTTTACTTCTTCCGGGTCGGACACCCGTCCTCGCCTTCCGAAGCGGTTAACCTTGCCTTCTGCGATCGGAGCCAACGTTCGTTGTGCCCGGTTTGACCTAGGCCCGGACACCCTGTCCGAAAACCC
>CACYEO010000079.1 GCA_902773475.1 uncultured bacterium
AACGAGCGGCGGACCTGTCCTGCGCGCGACCTCATTCGCCCGCGAGACGACGACGGCCGACTGGATGGAATACACGCCGCCTGCGCCGGCGGACTGGCCGGACGATCCCGAGACGGAAATCACCGAAACGACGACTGCCGCCGACCTCGGCATCACATCGGGCGCATTCACGAACGCCGCACCCGCAGAACTGAAACAACTCGCCAAGTGGGCGAAGAAGTATTCGGTTCCCTACGCGGGCGAGGCGGTGAATTCGATGTCGTTCGACGAAAACGGCAATCCGGCGACGGCATTCGAAGAGGCGTATCTCCTCAACTGCTCCGTCGACAAAGTCGAGGAGAAGAAGGCCGAATTCAAATTCAACGAAATCAACCCGGGCACGGTTCCTCAGATACCGAACAAAAACAGCTACAACGGCAGAATCCGCATCTTCGGCGCGACCACGCTTGAGAACAACGGAGACTGGGAAGAGAATAAAGAGTCGGCAACCTTCTTCAAGGCGATTCTGACATTCTGATCCGCCGCACAAACCGGGGTTGCGGTTTCAGCCGCCGCAACCGTCAGGCGGATTGCGCCAGCGTCCTTTGGGCGGCACGGGGTCGAACCCGCGCCCGCCCCAGGGATTGCACCGCAGGATCCTCCAGCAGGAAAGGACAAACCCCTTGAACGCTCCGTGCGTGCGTATAGCGTCGATGGCGTAGTTGGAGCATGACGGGACAAAACGGCATCCGCCGCCCATTATCGGGCTAAGCACTATTTGATACGCGCGGATTCCGGCTATGAGAAAAACTGAAACGGGATTCGTCATCTTCTGTGCAGCGCCACGGCCTCGCGGCAGGCGGAAATGGAAAGTTCGACCATTTTTTCAAACGAGAACTTTTCGATGCACGGAGTGCGCAAGTCGCCGTAGGCGGAAAAGCGCACTCTTTTTATCGCATCGGCAAGATTGCGCGCGCGCGCCTCCCCGGCGCCAGGTCCGTCCGGTACGCGCTCCGCGAAAGCCCCGTTCACGCCCTCCTCGATTATGTCGAGCGCTCCGCCGAAACGCACTGCCGCGACGGGTTTGCCCATTGCAAGCGCTTCCGTCATGGAACGCCCGAAGGCTTCCGGCTTTCGCGTGTTCGCCGAAACAACCACATCGGCGAGCGACAGGCACTCCGGGACTTTCGTCTGCGGCCCTGCGAATATCACGCGGTCTTCCATGCCGCATTCGCGGACGGTGCGCTTGAGGCTCTCGAAATAGTCGAGCCGCAGTTTTTCCGCCTCACCGACGATGACAACGAGGAGCTCCGGGATTTCCCGCGACAGGAGCGCGGCGGCGCGCACGAGCGTATCGTATCCCTTGAGCTGGGTTATGCGGCCGAGCCCCATCGCGACGTAGCGCCCGGCGACGCCCCATTCCGCAGCCTTCTCCGCAACGAACGCGCGGTCTATGCGCGCCGGGTCGAAACGCACGGCGTCGACCGCGCGCGGAATCACGCGCATGACGTCGAAAGGCGTTCCGTAGGATGTGTGGAGATATTCGGCCACGCAGCGCGAGGGCACGACAACAAGGTCGCCCCGCGTCATTATCCGCGAATAGAAGGAAACGGAATTCAACCCGTGCGCAAAGGAAATCAGGGGGATGTCGAGTTTGCGGGCGGCGAAGGCGTAGAGCCAGCCCGGGACGCGGGAATGGACTATGGCGACATCCGGCTTCTCGCGTTCGAGGAGGCGGCGCAGGGCGAAGGCCCTGCCGAAATACGTCAACGGATTCTTCGATTTCACGTCAAGCGCCACATGGCGCCCGCCGTCGGCGTCTATCTGCGCGGCGAGACGCCCGCCGGACGACACTACGACGTTTTCAAATCCGGCGGCGGCGTATGCGCGGTTCATTTCGAGGATGCCGCGCTCGACGCCGCCCTGATCCATCGCCGGAACGAGATGGAGAAGTTTCATAATGAAGATTTCCCTTTGCGGCCGTCCCGGCCTTTCGGTCTGGCGTGGATTATTCTGTCCACTGCATCGCGGAAATTCTCCGCTCCGGAAAGTATTTCTATGTCGACGCGCAGATAATATACCGGAACCGGGGTACGCTCGAGCTTCGGAAAGCGGACGGCATCCTTCTCCGTTGTGAGAAGCGCGTCCGCGCCGCAATCCGCCGCGCGGTTGAGAGCCTCGAGTATCTCCGTCGCGTCGTAGCGGTGGTGGTCGGCGTAGCGTCCGCAGTAGACAACGCGCGCGCCGAGCTTGCGAAGCGAATTTTCGAAACCCTGCGGAACGGCGATGCCCGAAAGCGTCGTTAGCGTCTTGCCTTTCAGCCACGAAAGCGGCAGCTCTTCGCGAGTGTAGACTTCGCGCAAAAGGCGCGGGGCGTGGCGGCATTCGATTATCTCCGCCGTCTGGTTCCAGTCGCGCACGAGTTCGCGCACTTCGGAGGAATCGCCGTCGGACTTCGTTATGAATATGAAATCGGCGCGCGAAATGCTCGAAACAGGCTCGCGGAGTATTCCGCGCGGAAGCATGTGCCCGTTGCCGAACGGATTCGTCTTGTCGACGAGGCACACTTCAAGCGAATGCCTGAGTTTTTTGTACTGGAAGCCGTCGTCGAGTATGAGCGTGTCGCATCCAAAGCGCGAAATCGCCCAGCGCCCCGCCTTCACGCGGTTCTTGTCCACCACCACGCACACGCCAGGCAGATTCGAAGCAAGCATGTACGGCTCGTCGCCGCCGAGTTCCGCCGTAAGAAGCACCCGCTTCCCGTCGGACACCACGCGCGGCGGCGTTGCCGCCGGCGAAAGCACGCGCTCGCGCCAGGGCGACTCTTTCTTGCGGTAGCCGCGCGACAGAATGGCGACTTTGCGCCCGGCGTCGCGCAGTTCGCGCGCGAATATCTCCACGACCGGAGTCTTGCCCGTTCCGCCGGCCGTGACGTTCCCGACCGAGATCACCTGGCATCCGAGGGGAAAGCGCCGCAGCGCGCCTATGGCGTACAGAAACGCGCGGATCTTCACGGCAATCCAGAAAAAGACCGAAATGGCGTACAGAAACGCAAGCAGGAGTTTCACGGACAGCGGCTGGTTCTCGTCCGCGCCGGGTTCCTGGATTATCTGCACGAGATACCGTTCGAGCCGTTCAATGCGCCTGACTTTGTGTTTCGCCATGTGCAGCCCCCCGGAACGCCTCAAAACGCCGCACCCTGGAGAATCCAGCGGCAGTACGCATCCACCGCGACCGGGCCGTAGAACGCCCATGCGAGAATCCCGGCGGCTATGTACGGCCCGAACGGGATTTCCTTGAACTCGCCGAGACGGGTCTTGCCGAGAAGAAGCATCGCGGCAGCGGCGAGCGATCCGGCGAGCGCGCCGGCGGCAAGCGAGAAAAACGCGCCGAGCGGGCCGAAGAACGCGCCTGCCGCGGCCACAAGTTTCACATCGCCGAAGCCGAGCGCTTCGCGGCGGAACACGCGGGTGCAGATCCTCCCGAACAGCCAGAGAATCGAGCTGACGCCGAAAGCGCCTGCAAACGACCATATCCCCGCACGCCACCACACGGTTTCCCCCTGCAGCTCCGGCACGAGAAGCGAAGCCGCGCCGCCGGCGGCCACGCCGCCGAGCGTCACGGCGTCCGGCAGCCAGAAGTGGTCGATGTCGACGAACGACCCGTATATCAACCCTGCGCTGACAAGCCAAAGGACCGGAACGGCGGCGAGGGGGGAGGGGGCCATGCCGAGCGCGGCCGGAAACGCGAACTTCATCCACGCGCCTGCGAACAGAACGCCGCCGAGAAGCTCCACGAACGGGTATCGCAGCGATATGCGACACTTGCACGATGCGCATCTCCCGCGCAGGAGGATCCACGAAAAAAGCGGTATGTTCTGGTACCACTTTATGCGCGCTCCGCACCGCGGACAGTGCGAAGCGGGCTTCGAGACCGATTCGCCGCGCGGAACGCGCCAGATGCACACGTTCAGGAAACTTGCAATGCAGGTTCCGAAAAAGAAAGACCAGACAAACGCGAGCGTCGCGCACTCCGGGGAGTACAGCAGCGCGCGGACCTGTTCTTCCAGCCAGCCGGTCATGCCGCGCCTCCCGACGGATTCCCGCCGAACGCGGCGCGCGCGAAAACGCCGCTCGGGACGGACATGGACGCGTCGGCCGCCTGCAGCATCATTTCGCCGCACTCGACGCGCGCGCCCTTGAACGCCCTGCGCACGAGACATTCCGCCACGGCCGGCGTCACGCCGGGGGAGTGGGAGGAAAACAGCACGAACAGCGGATTGTCCGAAAGGACCCCGGCCACGCTGGAGAAGGTCTCCGGCAGGTCGCGCTCGAATTTGTAGAGTTCGCCCTTCGCACCGCGCCCGAATGTCGGAGGATCCAGAATCACGGCGTCGTAGCGCCGTCCGCGCCGGATCTCCCTTGCAAGAAACTTGCGCGCATCGTCGGCTATCCATCGCACCGGCGCGTCTTCAAGACCGTTGAGCGCGGCGTTCTCGCGCGCCCACTGCACCATTCCGCGCGAGGCGTCGAGATGGCACGCCTCCGCCCCGCCCTGCGCCGCGGCGATCGTGGCGCCGCCGGAATACGCGAAAAGGTTCAGCACGGAAACGCGCCCGCCGCGCGCGGCGCAGGCCGCGCGGACGGTTTCGCGTATCCAGCGCCACTGTTCGCGCTGTTCCGGGAAAATCCCCAGATGGCCGAAATCCGTCCCCGAAAGCTTCATCTTCAGACCGGCCGTCTCAATCGTCCAGGACGCCGGAAGAGCGGACCGGTTGTGCCAGCGGTTTCCGTCCTCGCGGTCGAACGCGGCGGCCGCTCGCTCCCAGCGCCCGCGGGGGAGGGACTGCGCCCAAAGCGCCTGCGCGCATGGACGCGCGATCGTCACGTCTCCGAAGCGTTCGAGCTTCCGGCCTTCGCCGCTGTCGAGAAGTTCATAACCGTCGCGCCCTGTCATTTGCCGCCGCCCTTCTCGATTATCCGCACGGGCATCATCCTGCGCCCCCACTCTTTCGCCTCTTTGTGCGACGGGAACCACAGATCGATGTGCCGGCCTTTTATCGCTCCGCCGCGGTCGTCCACCGAGCACTCTCCGTATCCTTCCACCCACAGGCGCGTCCCGAGCGGCAGCACGCGCGTATCCGCGGCCACGGTGCCCTTGCGCGCCGTGCGGCCGCTCGCAGTGACGCCGACCGCTTTCGGCTTGCCCTTCTGCGGCCCCTTGGACCACACCGGTCTGCCGGCGGCGTCCTTCTCCCAGTCGCAGCACTTTTCGCAGTTGCAGTAGGCGGTCACTTCCCAAAGCTCTTCGCCGGTCTCTTCGGCCTTCTGCCGGTCGCTCCGCCCGCAGGATGCGCACAGCGCGGCGGCGGACGCGCACAGCGCGGCGCGGAAGAAAATCCGCGCCGCGCTTCTGCGGCTCACCGCTCTGTCGCGTCCATGCATTCGCACCGCTCCGGCGGAATTCAGACCGCAAGGCCGCGCGCGGCGCGGTAGCGGCGCACGAGGGAATCTGTGGATTGGTCGAACACCCCCGCCGCAGGCGGTTCGGCGGACGAGAGCGCGGGCAGGACGTTCCCGGCGAGGACCTTGCCGAGCTGCACGCCCCACTGGTCGAACGAAAAGATGTTCCAGATCACGCCCTGCACGAATATCTTGTGCTCGTAGAGCGCGACAAGCGCGCCGAACGTCGCCGGCGAGAGTTCGTCCGCGAGCAGCGTGTTGGTGGGCCGGTTCCCCTCGAACGTCTTGAACGGCACGAGCTCCTCCGGAACGCCTTCGGCGCGGCACGCGTCCGCGCTCTTTCCGAACGCGAGCGCCGCAGTCTGCGCGAACAGGTTCGCGCAGAGTTTGTCGTGGTGGTCGCCGATTGGATTGTGCGAACGGCAGAAACCGATGAAATCGCACGGAATCAGGCGCGTCCCCTGGTGGATCAGCTGGTAGAACGCGTGCTGGCCGTTGGTTCCGGGTTCGCCCCACTCCACCGGGCCGGTGGCGTAGTCCACTTTCTTCCCGTCGCGGTCCACGCCCTTGCCGTTGGATTCCATGTCGAGCTGCTGGAGATACGCGGGGAAGCGCGCGAGATACTGGTCGTACGGAAGCACCGCGTAGGAATCCGCGTGCCAGCCGTTGGAGTAGAGTATGCCGAGAAGCGCCATCACGACAGGCATGTTGCGCGAAAACGGCGCGGTGCGGAAATGCATGTCCATGCGCCAGTATCCGCGGAGCATCTTGCGGAAATTCGACGGGCCGATCGAAATCATCAGCGGCAGGCCGATCGCGGAAGGCAGAGAGTAGCGCCCGCCGACCCAATCCCAGAATTCGAACATGTTCGCGGTGTCGATTCCGAATGCCGCGACTTCGCCGGCGTTCGTGGACACGGCGACGAAGTGGCGGGACACCGCTTCCTCCGACCCGAGTTCGCGCACGAGCCATTCGCGGGCGGAACGGGCGTTCGTCATCGTCTCGAGCGTCGTGAACGTCTTGGACGCCACGATGAAAAGCGTCTCGGCCGCCTTGACCTGGCGCAGCGTCTCTGCAAGCTGCGTGGCATCCACGTTCGACACGAAAAAGCAATGGATCGAACGCTTCGAATACGGGGCGAGCGCCGCCGTGGCCATCGCCGGGCCGAGGTCGCTGCCGCCTATGCCTATATTGACGATATTGCGGATGCGTTTTCCGGTAAAGCCGCGCCAGACGCCCTTGCGGAGGGAATCCGCGAACGCGGACATCTTGTCGAGCACGGCGCGCACGCCGGGCATCACGTCCGCGCCGTCCACGAAGACCTGGGCGCCGGGAGCGCAGTTGCGGAGCGCGGTGTGCAGAACCGCGCGGTTCTCCGTGCGGTTGATCTTTTCGCCGGAGAACATCTTCTCGATCTCGTCCTTCAGGTTCGCGGCCTTGGCGAGTTCCAGGAGAAGATCCATCGTATTCTGCGAAATCCTGTTCTTGGAATAGTCGAGCGTCCATCCGGCGGCCTCCACCGTGAAGCGCCTCGCGCGCTTCGGGTCGGAGGCGAAAAGATCGCCGATGGTGACGTTTTTCGTGGCTTCGATTTCAGCCTCTATCTTAGACCAGACTGTCCTGTCCATTTGGTTTTCCCTTTTTGATCGTGCAAAGGCGTGTCTTCCGCCCTCGCGCGCGAGTATATCAAAAAGCGCGCGGCGGGTGTCCGCCCCGCAGCGCCCTGCCGGCTCAAACGCTCAACGGCTCAAACCCCTATAAGGGAGCGGGACGCCAGACGCGGGACGGGATGGCT
>CACYEO010000080.1 GCA_902773475.1 uncultured bacterium
ACTGCCATTTGCCGCAGCGCTCGCTTCCGTTTTGCTTTTCGCGCCGGGCTGCTTCAACATGGAGCATTCGCGCATAGGCGACACGGACGCGGAGCATTTGTACGTCTCCAACTACGGATGGTATCTTTTCGGGTGCATACCCATAGCGTGCGGCAACGCTTCCCCCGATCCGTTCCTGCCTTCCGTCTTCTTCCGCGACGACGTCACGATGGAAAAGATACAGACGCGGTTCATGCAGTGCGCGGAAGACCTGCACCGCCACGACATGGGCGATCTGGCGTACACCGACGCCGGAACGATCCTCTTCCAGATACCCGGATCGGAGTTCCCTCTTCCCGTCCCGTATCTGATCACCTACAAGAAAATCATGCTTTCGGGGGTGGTGAAATGATCCGCCGGGCGGCGGCCGCGGCCCTGTTTCTGGCGGCGGGATGCGCGTCCGTCGACATTTGCGACGTCGGCGGGCACACGATGGCGGTCGTGCAGAATTCCGGCTGGTACTTTCTGAACTTCATCCCGCTCGGATCCGGGGATCCCGACAGCCCCAACAGCGTTTCGTGCGTAGTGTTCGGCGGAACCGTCACGCTCGAAAACAACCTGAAGATGCTGGAGCGCGCGCGCGTCGAGGCCGGGGCGACGGAATGCCTGAACGTGACGAGCTACACGAAAGAAGAGAGCGTCTGCGTGTTTCTTTTCAAACGCTACTATTTCCACACATCGGCGGAGCTCGTGATTCCGCCGCGCCCCCCGGCCGGAACGGAGGCGGGGGAACCCAGCCCGGAGAAATCCACATGAAGATCGCCGGAAACATCGCCGCGCTTTCGCCGTACGTGCCGGGCGAGCAGCCCAAGGACGCCGGCGCGGTGAAACTGAACACGAACGAAAACGCCTATCCGCCGTCGCCGAAGGTGGCGGCGGCGCTGCGCGCGTTCGACGCCTCCGCCCTGCGCCGCTACCCCGATCCGGAATTCCGCGCGCTCCGCGCCAGAATAGCGGAAATCCACGGCGCGCGCCCCGAATGCGTCTTCGTGGGGAACGGTTCGGACGAGATACTGTCGCTCGCGATGCGCGTTTTCGTGGAGGACGGCGGCGCGGCCGCCTCGTTCTCGCCGACATATTCGCTGTACCGGACGCTTGCGGCGATACGCGGCGCGAAATACGCGGAAGTCCCGCTGCCGGAGGATTTCGGGTGGACGGACCCCGGCGACGCCGGCGGCGCGGATCTTTTTCTCCTGACGAATCCCAACGCCCCGACTTCGGTGCTCTATCCGCGCGCCGCGGTGGAGCGTTTCTGCGCGTCCTTCCCCGGGACCGTTCTGATAGACGAGGCGTACGCCGATTTCTCCGGCGCCACGTGCGCCGACATCGCCGCCGCGCCGGGGAACCGCAACACGATAGTGATGCGCACGTTTTCGAAAAGCTTTTCGCTCGCCGGGCTGCGCGTGGGATACTGCATCGGCCCGGAGGACGGCATCGAAGCCCTGTACAAGGCCAAGGACTCGTACAACGTGGACGCGCTCGCGCAGACGCTCGCGCTCGCCGCGCTCGACGATCTGCCGTGGATGCGCGCGAACGCGCGGCGCACGGCCGCGGTGCGCGACATGATGGCTGGCGAACTGCGGCGGCGCGGCTGGGACGTGCCGGATTCCGCCGCCAATTTCATTTTCGCGCGTCCCGCGCACCGCCCCGCCGCCGAAGTCTTCGCCGCCCTCCGCGAACGCGGAATCTACGTGCGCCATTTCCCCGGGCCGCGCACCGGAGACAGGCTGCGCATCACCGCCGGAACGCCGGACGAGGCGGCGGCGCTGCTCGCCGCCCTCGCCGGAACGGACGTTCCGCCCGGCGGCCCCTCCGTTTGACAAACGCCTGAAAAAAAGGAAGAAAATGCTGCATCAGTACTATCCATCGCTCCCGCACGACGTGAACTGCCCGTACCATCCGGTGTCCGCGGTCGATTTCATGCCGCGCGAGCGCCTCCGCGCGCTTCAGCTGCACAGGCTGCAGGCGACAGTGGCGTACGAGTACGAACGCGTGCCGCTGTTCCGCAAAAGATGCGAAGAGCGCGGAGTGCGCCCCGAGCACATCAAGACGCTCGAGGACATAAAACTCCTCCCGTTCATGAAGAAGACCGACCTGCGCGACGAGTATCCGCTGGGGCTGCGCGCGGCGCCGAATTCCGAAATCGCGCGCTACCACTGCTCGAGCGGAACGACAGGCAAGCCCATCTGCATAGCGAACACGATGGACGACATCCTCGTGTGGCAGAACGGCGTGATGCGCTGCCTGGCGATGTACGGAATCCGCGCCGAGGACACGCTCCAGGTGTCGTACGGATACGGGCTGTTCACCGGCGGCCTGGGCGCGCACTACGGCGGCGAGGGGCTGGGATGCACAGTCCTGCCGACTTCCGCCGGAAACACCGACCGCCAGCTGATGCTCATGCGCGACCTGGACGTGACCGCCATCGCGTGCACGCCGTCGTACTTCCTGCGCCTCATGGACGAAGCGCAGAAGAAAGGCATCGATTTCCGCCGCGACACCAAACTGCGCCACGGCGTGTTCGGCGCGGAGCCCTGGACGAAGGCCATGCGCGACAAGATAGAGCAGGTCGCGGGGATTGTCGCGCACGACATCTACGGACTCACCGAAATCTCCGGGCCGGGCGTCGCGGGCGACTGCTCGTTCCGCACCGGGCTCCACATCTGGGAAGACCACTTCTATCCCGAGATAATCGACCCCGAAACGCTCGAGCCGCTCCCGGACGGCGAAACCGGCGAACTCGTGTTCACCACGATCGACCGCCGCGGCATGCCGATGATCCGCTACCGCACGCGCGACCTTACGCGCCTCCACGCGGAACCGTGCCCGTGCGGACGCACCATGCGCGTGATGGACCGCATCTCCGCGCGCTCCGACGACATGCTCATCGTCCACGGCGTGAACCTGTTCCCGTCGCAGGTGGAGACCGGACTGCTCTCGGTGCCGGAGGTCCTCCCCCACTACCAGATAGTGCTCACCCCCACCGAAACGATGGATCTGCTCGAAATCAAGGTGGAAGTCACGCCGGAAAGCTTCTCCGACAACGTGGCGCACCTCGAAAACCTGCGCAAGCGCGTCTTCGCGGCCGTGAAGTCCATAATCGGGCTGTCGCCGAAGATCACGCTTGTGGAGCCGAACACGCTTCCGCGCTCGGAAGGCAAGATCAAACGCGTAGTCGACAACCGCCCCAAGGCGTGAAAACGGAGGAGACCGCAATGACGATCAAGCAGCTCTCGATATTCATCGAAAACAAGCCCGGGCGTCTCGCCAAGGTCTGCCGGATGCTCTCCGGCGCCGGCGTGAACACCACAACGCTTTCGCTCGCCGACACGCGCGAGTTCGGCATCGTGCGCCTCATGGCCAGGGAATGGGAACGCGCGCTCGAAACGCTCAAGGCCGACGGAATCGCCGTGACAGCGAGCGACGTGGCGGCCGTGGAGGTTCCGGACCGCCCCGGCGGCATGGCGCACGTTCTGGACGTCCTCGACGCCGCAGGCGCGAACATCGAATACAACTACGCGTTCTCGCTGATGCCGCAGGGCAAGGCCGTGCTCGTGTTCCGCTTCACGGACACGGAGAAAGCCGTCGCCGCGCTCGAGGCCGCAGGCGTGAAAACGCTCGGCCCGCGGGAACTTTTCGGCTGACACGCGCCCGCACGGCGCGGGACGGAAAAAACAGGACAGGTAAAACAGATATGTTCACCAGTACAAGATCGAATGTCGACGTCTCCTCCGCAGAGGCGATCCTGAAGGGACTCGCCCCGGACGGAGGGCTTTTCGTCCCGCGCGGCGTGCCGCCGCGCCTTGGCGCGCAGCCGGACCTCGAGTCCGCCGAGTCCGCCGTGCTCGAGGCGTTCTTCCCAGACATCCCCGCGGACGTCCGGCGGGCCGCCGTGGCGCGTCTTCTGTCGCGCTTCCCGTCCGACCCCGTGCCGCTCGTGGAATCCGCGTCCTGCACGTTCCTGGAGCTGTTCCGCGGCCCGACGGGCGCGTTCAAGGACGTGGCTCTGTCGATGCTTCCGGTGCTGATGGCGCACGCGGCGTCCGCCGCCGGCCGCGAGCGCGTTCTCGTGCTCGCCGCGACGAGCGGCGACACCGGATCGGCCGCCATGGCCGGTTTCGCGGACTGCCCCGGCGCGGCCGTGGCGGTGTTTTTCCCGGAGACGGGGACTTCGCGCATCCAGCGTCTCCAGATGACCACGCCCTCCGCCCCGAACGTGGCGGCGTTTGCGATCAAGGGCAACTTCGACGACGCCCAGGCCGCGGTCAAGCGCATCTTCTCTTCCGCCGCGATCCGCCGCGAGGGGGAATCCGCAGGGACCACTCTTTCATCGGCCAACTCGATAAACATCGGGCGTCTCGTTCCGCAGATAGCGTATTGGCTGCTCGCCGCATCGCGCATCGGAAAGCCGTTCGACGCCGCCGTGCCGTCCGGCAATTTCGGCAACATACTCGCGGCGTACTACGCCAAGGCGATGGGTGCGCCGATAGGCAGGCTCGTCTGCGCGTCGAACGAAAACCGCGTGCTCGAGCGCTTCGTGTCGACGGGCGTCTACGACCCGCGCCCGGGGCTTGTCGTGACAAATTCGCCGTCGATGGACATCCGCCGTTCGTCCAACGTGGAGCGGCTTCTCTGGATGCTCGAAGGCCGCGACCCCAGCGCGGTGAACGCGCTGCTGCGCGATCTTGCGGACGACGGGACGTATTCGCTTTCGCGCGACGCGTTCCGCAAAATGCGCGAAACGTTCATCGGCGGCTACGCCACGCAGGACGAGACGCTCGCCGAAATGCGCAGGATAAGGACGGAGTCCGGCTACACGGCCGATCCGCACACCGCCGTGGCCTGCGCCGTGGCGCGCAAGCTCGGCTTCCCGGAATCGGGCCGGCCGCTCGTCGTGGCGGCCACGGCCACGCCGTACAAGTTCCCCGAGACGTGCGCCAAGGCGTTCGGCTGCGACGTGCTGGACGATCCCCCCCCGCAGATCGCGGCGCTGGAAACGCTTCC
Source organism: uncultured bacterium (assembly GCA_902773475.1). Lineage (GTDB taxonomy): Bacteria > Verrucomicrobiota > Kiritimatiellia > RFP12 > UBA1067 > CADCBS01. The sequence continues at coordinate 5,044 of CACYEO010000080.1, forward strand.
GCAGGTGCAGAATTCCGTGATCCCGGTGCCGGAAATACCCGATGCCGTCCGCTCGCTCTTCTGACGCCCCCGCACCGGCGAAGGGCGGCGCGGGCATCCTGAAGTCCGCCGCCGTCGTCGGCGCGATGACGATGCTCTCGCGCGTGCTGGGCCTCGCGCGGGAGCAGCTGATGGCGCATTTCTTCGGCATAAGCGCGCTGAAGTCCGCGTTCGACGTGGCCTTCACCGTGCCGAACCTCTTCCGGCGGCTGTTCGGCGAGGGCGCGCTTTCGTCCGCTTTCATCCCCGTGTTCGGCGAGACGGCGCGCAGGAAATCCGCGGCCGAGGCGTTCGCCTTCGGCGCGCGCGTCCTGACCCTGCTTTTCTGCGCGCTCGGCCTGATAGTCGCAGTCGCGGTGGCCGCCGCGTTCGCGCTCGAGCGCGTCGCGCCGGAAGGCTCCGCGTGGCCCGCGACGCTGCCGCTTGCGCGCATAATGCTGCCTTACGCCCTTTTGATATGCCTGGCCGCGATTCTTTCGGGGATGCTGAATTCGTTCGGGCGCTTCGCGGTGTCTTCTTTCACCCCGCTGATCCTGAACATGGTCTGGATCGGCGCGATATTCGCCGCCGCGCGTTTCTGCGGCGGCGACTCGCCAGAGGCGGAAATGCGCAGGCTCGAAGTCGTCGCGTGGTCTGTCGTGGCGGCCGGGTTTCTGCAGTTCGCGTTCCAGCTTCCCGCTCTTTTCAGGCTCGGCTTCAGGTTCGCATTGCGGCTGAAGGGGATTTTCGCGGACGAGAAGATCCGCCGCGTCCTGCGGCTGATGGCGCCCGCCGCGCTCGGCATGGGGCTGGTGCAGGTGAACGTGTGCGTGGACAAGGTGCTCGCGCTCTGGGCGGCGGACTACGCCCCGGCCGCGCTTGAATACGCGGAGCGCATAATCTACCTGCCCCTCGGCGTTTTCGCGACGGCGTTCACGACCGTCCTCCTGCCGGCGTTCACGTCCATGGCGGCGGCGGACGAAAAGGCGGAAATCGGCGAGGAGGCCGAACGCGCGTTCCGCAATCTTTTCTTCGTGATGATCCCCGGGACGTTCATCGTCCTGCTGCTCGCGGAGCCGCTGGTACACCTGCTCTATTCGTTCAAAGGGGGAGCCTTCGCGCGCGATCCGGACGCGTCCCTTCTCGCCGGGCGCGCGCTTGCGTGCTATGCGCCCGGGCTGGCCGTGTTCTGCGCGCAGAAAGTGCTTGCGCCGGTCTACTATGCGTTCCAGGACGTGAAGACGCCGCTGAAGATTTCGATGGGGTGCCTCGTCCTGAACGTGGTCCTCAACGTCGTTTCCGTGATCCTTCTGCCGGACGGATGGAAGCACACCGGAATAGCCGGATCCACCGTGGTCTGTTCGGCCGTCAACGGATTTTTCCTTTTTGCGCTTTTGAAACGGCACGGCGTGCGGGTGCGCGTGAAAGGCGTGGCGCCAGCCGCGCTACGATTCGCCGCGGCGGCCGCGCCGGCGGCCTTCGCCGCGCGCTGGGCGTGGCTGTCGCTTCCCCGGCTTTCCGGATTCGTGCGGATCGCACCGGACGGGCTGCCGGAATCGAAAGGCGCGGAGGCCGCGGCCGCGGCCTGCGCGTTCGTCGCGGCGGCGGTGGTGTACTTCGCGCTCGTCGCGGTCTTTTCGCGCAAAGACGCGGCGGCCGCGTTCTCGGCCATCCGCCGGCGCCGCCGTCCGCGCGCCGGGCGGTAGTTGCGCGCGGCGCGCTTGCAGGGCGGCGGCGCGCCGCATGGGGTTTTCACCGTCATTGCCAATTCAAACCCGTTCCCCATTCCCCGTTCCCCGTTCCCCAATTGGAAACTGGCAACATTGGTATTGGCAACATTTCCACACTGGCAACATTTCCAACTCAAACACTCAAACACCCAAACACTCAAACCCTTCTTTCTCATCCCCTCATCCCCCTCTAAACTCCCAGTTTCAAGCTCTCCCGTTTTTTTGTCAGATTTCCACACCATCGTCGTATATTTATCTGCCATAAGGCGGATTCCGGCTGAGAGAGCCCGGACAGACCTGTGAACGGAAATTTTCGCGAGATTTCCGTTTCCAGGTCTGAATTTATGGTATGCTATTCGCGTTCCGGCGGAAGAAGGGCACCCTTCGTCCACTTGGACGAAACAGATTTCCCGCGCAGCGTCAAACCGTTGCGCATGGGATGCGTCGGATGGAAGCCTGAGAAACTTCGCCGGAAAGACGCATGGAAGGGTGACTGCCCTCATAATGCAGTTTTACCTCCTTCGTTGCATCTTTCCGGGCTCTCTCAGGCGCCTCATCCGATGCACCGGAGGAGGTTTCCGTTTTCCGCCCCCTCCGGCGTCTGAATGCAGTGCTAACAGCAGGGAAAACTAAAAAACAGGATACCTGTACTATGGTCAAAGTAATATGTCCCGGTTGTCGAGCGGAATACGATGTAGAAGACAACGTCATTGGCGCCGAGGTGGAATGTTCGGAGTGTCATGCCATTTTTATTGCCGGTGACTCGGGTGTATTGAAGGCTTCTGAGACGCGGAAGGTCCGGGATCAGAACTCGACCATGAAGGCAACCTGCCCGAACTGTGGCAATATTTGCGAAACCGACGGCGAACTTTCAATTGGACAGAATGTGGTCTGTCCGTTCTGTTCTTGGAAATTCTCGTATTTAGGTGTAGTGCAGAAAGACGAATCCGTTTCTGGCGATGCTCCGCTTGAAGACAATATCCATGGTGTTTCCGTGAAATGCCCATATTGTGGAACTGAATATGAAGTAGACAAGAGATTGGAAGGTGCTGCTTGCCAATGCAGCGTGTGCAACAAGGATTTTGTAGCTCAAAAGTTCAATTGTGCAGAAACGCCGGAATCGGGTACTTCGACATCGGTTGGCAAATTGAATTCTAATGCGCCAAGAGAATATAGTCGTTTAGGAGCAAGGATAAAACTTCGTTCTATTGTGCTGATTATTTTATGTGCGCTGTTGGTGACGAGCATAGTTGGGATAGTGATTTTCAAAGTGACGACGAAAAATTCCGCAGAGGGGGATGGGTATAGTGCCGCTGCAAGTGATAGCGCTGCCGAAGCCCAGTACAAGCAGGGTTTGCGATACGACAAAGGTGATGGTGTGCCGGAAAACGATAAGGAAGCCGTAAAGTGGTATCGCAAGGCTGCGGAACAGGGGCTTGCCGCCGCGCAACTCGTTCTTGGTGCTTGTTATGACAACGGCGAGGGCGTGGCCGAGGACAAAAAGGAGGCCGTCAAGTGGTACCGCAAGGCGGCAGAGCAGGGGGATGCCGCCGCGCAGTTCAAACTTGGCAATTGTTATTACAACGGTTGGGGAGTTGACGAGGACAAAAGGGAGGCAGTGAAGTGGTATCGCAAGGCTGCGGAACAGGGGGATGCCGCCGCGCAACTCGCTCTTGGTGCTTGTTATGCCAAAGGCGAGGGCGTGGCCGAGGACAAAAGCGAGGCGGTAAAGTGGTGCCGCAAGGCGGCGGAACAGGGGGATGCCAGCGCGCAGTTCGCTCTTGGCGGCTGTTATGACTACGGCGAGGGCGTGGCCGAGGACAAAAAGGAGGCGGTCAAGTGGTACCGCAAAGCGGCGCAACAGGGGCATGCCAATGCGCAGTGTAATCTTGGCAGAATCTACGGTCTCGGCAGGGGTGTGAAGCAGGACAAGAAAGAGGCTGTGAAGTGGTATCGTATGGCGGCGGAGCAGGGGGATGCCAATGCGCAGTTTAATCTTGGCATGTGCTATGCTAACGGTGGAGGTGTGAAACAGGACAAGAAAGAGGCTGTAAAGTGGTTCCGTAAGGCAGCAGAACAGGGACTTGCCCAAGCGCAGTTCTTCCTTGGCGCATGCTATGGCGCAGGTAAAGGCGTGCCGCAAGATGTGGAGATGGCCGTGAAGTGGATCCGTAAGGCGGCGGAGCAGGGGCATGCTGAAGCGCAGTTTAGTCTTGGCAGATGCTATGCTAACATTGACAGGAAAGAGGCTGTAAAGTGGTTCCGTAAGGCGGCGGAACAGGGACAAGCCGAGGCGCAGTTCTTTCTTGGCGCATGCTATGGCGCAGGTAAAGGCGTGCCGCAAGATGTGGAGATGGCCGTGAAGTGGATCCGTAAGGCGGCGGAGC
>CACYEO010000081.1 GCA_902773475.1 uncultured bacterium
CGTGTGGATCGCGCACTTCAGCGAATAGAGCGCAATCTCCGCGTGAGAGGTCCAGTTGGTGTTGATGTGCACGGCGTCGACGAGCCCAGATTCGCACAGCCGCTTGTAGCCCTCGGGGCCGGCGAATGCCTTCGGCTCGCGGAAGCCCGCCTTCTTCACCATGTCCTGGCCCTTCTTCGCGCGATCCTCGATGAGGTCGCACACGGCCGTAATCTCCACGCCCGGCACCTTGCAGAGACGGCGCACGGCCCCGCTGCCGCGTCCGCCAATTCCAATCACGCCCACGCGAATCTTCTCCAGCTTCGGCGCGACGAAACCGACGAGCGACGCCTCGCCCGGAGCGGGCGACGCCTTCGCCGCGCCGCCTATGGCGGCTGCGGTCACAGCCCACGCCGCACGTTCCAAAAACGCACGGCGTCCGATGTCTGTCGTTGAATCTGCTTTCATGTTTTCCTCCTTCGTGAAATTTCACTGTGTAAGAAGCCACTCCCTGAAGAAGGGATTGGAGAATCGATAGTATCCGCCAAGGGGATAGATGATCCTGTGATCGACAAGCTTTGAGATGATGCGGCGAATGGAACTCGTCGGCATCGAAACTTTGGACACGAACTCGATTGAGTATGGCTTGGCCTTTGCCTCGTCCGCCAGAGCCCGGAGAACCGTCGATTGTCCGGCTGTCAGTCTTTCGCACAGCACCTCGTAGCCGCCGCGTTCCCGACTGAAAATCAGGTCGAGCGCGGGACGGATTCCATCCAAGACAATCTCATCTCCGTCTTCCGTGGTCTCCCATAGCGCCTCGCAGAGTTCCTGTACATCACCAGACACGCCATCGGCGAATTCAAGTATCCGGGCAATGGTCGGAGCTGCAATGCGGCGGTTGCCCTTTGCGAAACGCTGCATGATGAACTTCGAGAACGCCGCCCTGTCTATTTCCCCGACGGAGAACGTGAGCGCGGACTTGTAGAAAGGGCTGTCCATGTCGTCGAATATCGACATCATGTCGTTTCTGACGCTGCCCATGAAGAAATACGGCGTGTCGGCCTGGAACTGTATCGTCGAGCGCATCTCGGCAAGGATGGTACCGGAGTTCTCAAGGCGAAGGATGTCCTGGAATTCGTCGAACACCACGCAAGATTCCTTGTCTCCCGCAAGCTTCTCAAGGGCATCCATGACTGCTCCAAGCGAATCCGGCTCGGCAGCGGCCTTGGCATCAACGGCAATCGTCGTTGAACCATCGCGCGGATCAATGGCGATGACGGGACGAAGCCGGAACGCAAACTGGACGGCCTTCTTGAGAAACGACATTTCCTCCGTAGCCTTTGCGACGCCTCGCATCACACGTGCGCAGAATTCCGAAAGCGTCCTTATCCCATAGAGATCAATGTAGATGAGCTTCATCTTTCTCATCGATCCAATGGCATGCTTGACAAGCGACGTCTTTCCCATCCGCCGCGCACCCTGTATGACGAGATTCTGCCCAGAGGAGGCAAACTCCTTTAATTGGCGTTCAAGTTCCGGACGAGGACAGAAGTTCTCGCCAGCAACTACGCATCCGTATCTGAAAGGTTTCATGGCCGACATTATACCACACTTGCGCTGCGCAAAACAAGACAGAAAATTGCGCAATTATGCGCAGCGCAAGAACGTGCAATAATATGTTTTAAAACTCTATGAAACCGCCGTTCCAGAGGCCGATGGACGGGACCTCGACGTGGTAGATGCCGCCCTCGCGATGAATCGGCAGCACGACCGGTTCGCGCCGAATCTCGCGCCACACGGCGTGGGTCGCGCTCTCCGGGACGCCGCGCAGGCGAAGCCGAACAGGCCCCTGCTCGTCAAGGCGAAGGCCAAGAAGCGCGACGTTGCGGAGCGAACCATCCGCCGCGACGCGCGGCATCATCAGCCCGACGAACGGTGATTCCAAAACGGCAGGCGTCCCGCCCGCGCGCGCATCAAGCGCGTCGCGAAGCTGCTGCACTTCGGCGGACATCGCCCGGCAGCGGTCGAACGCGATCTCGTCCTTGGAAAGCGTGCCCAGCGTCTTTCCGGAGCCGAACAGCACGGGAACGCCACACTGCGCGAATGCGTAAATTCTGTTGACCTGCGCATCGCTTGCGAATCCGGCGGGGACTGTCCCCGCGCACGACTTCGCGTAGGCCCGGAACACGGGCGCGGCATCCGCCATCGGCTTCAGGCGCGTGCGAAGATACAC
>CACYEO010000082.1 GCA_902773475.1 uncultured bacterium
GAAACAACCGGAACAACTGGAAAAAACAACGAGCGCGCGCCAAAGGAAAGTTGTTTCAAACAGTTGTTTCCCATAATCAAAAAGCCGGACGGTGAATTACGCAGATGCGCCCGAGTGCGCGTGTTTTCGCTGTCGCGGCTTGACAAGAGCAGGGCGATATAGGATAATTCCAACCGCGCTACGGACATCCCGGACTGTTCCGGGGGCGATCCGTCCGCGCAATTGCGAGGTGGACGATGGCAGACAGCGAAACAGATTCCGCCGCACAGGGCGGCGAAGAGGCATCTCTCGACCTTTCGGGGCTCGGGGCGTTGGATTTCACGCCCTCGTGGGTCAAGAAGACGCCGGAGGAGAATTTCGAAAAGTACCGCTCCGACAGATACTCCGGGGATGACGGCGAACGGCGCGAGCGTCCCGGGCGGGGCGGATTCCGGCGCGGCCCCGGGCGCGACGGTTCGCGTGATTCCGGCGCGCCGCGCGAGCGCGACATGGACAGGGACGCGGGGCGCGAGCGGCGGCCTTTCCGCCGCGACGAGGGACGGCCTTTCCGCCGCGACGAAGGGCGGCCTCAGCGCGACGGAGCGTTCCGCGAAGGCCGCGGATTCGAGCCGCGCTTCCAACCGCTCGAAGCCGATGTGCGCGTTCTGCCCGACCAGAAGGCTCTGGGGCAGATCATCCGCAAGATACAGACTTCGCACCACGCCTATCCGATGCGCGAACTCGCCCGCCTGTTCGCAGGCAACCCGCAGTCCATCGTAGTGCGCGTAGGACGCAAGCCGCACCGCGACGGAGCGGAAGGCGCGCGGCAGGAGCAGGTCAAGTTCTTCCAGTGCAAGAAGTGCGGCATGCCCGCGCTTTCCGCCGAGGAACTTTCCGCGCACGTTTTTTCAAAGCATCTTTCCGACTATTTCACCGAAGAGACGGTGGATTGCGAACCGCCCAAGGGCAACTTCCCGTGCGTGGCGAAGTGCGGGCTTTCGGGCGTTCTGATCGGGCCGCCCAACCTGCACGACTACAACGAGCGCGTCCGTGAAATGATCCGCACCCGCTATCCTGGAATGCGCGAAGACGCCTACCGCGCGCGCATCGAGATGGTGCGCGACCCGGAGGCGGTCGAGGAATGGCGCAAGACAGCGGTCAAGAAGACGGTCTACCGGCTGAAAAACGCGAAGCCTGCGCAGGATGCCAAGCCGGCGCAGGAAGGCGAAGCCGCGCAAGATGCCGCGCCGGAAGCCGCGCCCGCGTACACGCGCGCCGAGGCGGAGCGGATATTCCGCGAGCAGATCGCGCCCGGGCTTGTTGCAAGCCCCAAGGCGATTCTCGCGCCTGCGGAAGCCGCGGCGGCGTCGCCTTCCCGCGCGCTCGCGTCGGCCTGCCGTTTCGCGCTTGAACGCGAATCGCGCAATCCGGTTTCGATATTCTACGCCCTGCGCGGCGCGTTCCACTACAGGAAACTGTTCTTCTTCCGCGCGAACGATCCGCGCGGCCAGGAGTTCGTGACCGCCTCCGCGCCCGCGCCGCTCGATACCGCCCATGCGGTGCCGGAGCTTGCCGCGATCGTATCCTACGTGGCGGAGCACGACGGCTGCACCGCCAAAGAACTTGTCGCCGCCCTTGCGGGGACGGACGTCAAGAAACAGTCCGAAGTGCTTTCGCGCATAGGCTGGCTTGCCGAACGCGGCCATATAGTGGCGTTCTACGACGGCGTGCTTGCGCCGCCTGCGGAGCATCCGGCATATCGCCGCAGGAAGAAAGAAGAGAACGCCGCGCCGGCGGAAGCCGGGACCGGATCGCAGGAAAGCGCGCCAGCGGAAGCTGCCGCCGAAGCGGCGCCTGCGGAGAGCCCGGCCGCCGCGCCCGCGGAAGCGGCGCCTGCGGAGAGCCCCGCGGAACCGGCAGGCGCAGAATCCGCTTCCACCGTTTCCGGAGAGGCGGACGCGGCGCCCGCCGCAGAAAGCGTTTCCCCCGCACAGGAATAACCGAATATCATGAAACTACCCGTAAGCTGGCTGAACGAATACGTAGAAGTATCCGACATTCCCGTAGAAGAACTTGCCGAGAAGCTCACCCGCAGCGGTCTCCAGGTGGAGGCGATCGAGAAATGCGGCGGCGCGCGCATAGACGATTTCATCGTGACAGCGGAGGTGAAGACCTGCACGCCGCATCCCGATTCCGACCATCTGCACGTATGCGAAGTCTTCGACGGCAAAGAGACGTTCCAGGTCGTATGCGGCGCGCCGAACTGCCGCGCAGGCCTGAAGACGGCGTTTGCGAAGATAGGCGCGACGATTCCGGACCCCGAAGGCGAGTTCAAAATCAAGAAAGGCAAACTCCGTGGGGTTGAATCCTTCGGAATGCTCTGTTCCGCGCGCGAACTGGGGCTTTCCGCCGACCATTCCGGCATCATCGAGTTTCCGCCGGAGACGCCCGCAGGCGTTTTCGTGCGCGACGCCGTGCCCGGCGCCGCGCCTGAGACCGTGTTCGACATCGAAGTGACGTGGAACCGCCCCGACGCGCTTTCCGTGTTCGGGCTGGCGCGCGAGTTCGCCGCGATACTCGGCCGTCCGCTGAAAGAGCCGGACTGCTCCATAACCGAATCTTCCGTCGATGTGAATTCGGAAGTGAAAGTCTCGGTCGAAGACGGCGTGCGCTGTCCGCGCTACACGGCCCGCGTGATAACGAGCGTGAAAGACGGCCCGTCGCCGGAACTGATGGCCAAGCGTCTTGAACTCTGCGGAGTGCGTTCGCTCGGACTGGTCGTGGACGTCACGAACTACGTGATGCTCGAACTCGGCCAGCCGCTCCACGCTTTCGACTACCGCACGCTGGCCGGACGCACCATCGTGGTGCGCGGGGCGAAGGAAGGCGAAAAGATAAAGACGCTCGACGGAATCGAGCGCGCGCTCGATCCTTCCATGCTTCTGATATGCGACGCCGAAAAAGCGTCGGCGATCGCCGGCGTCATGGGCGGCGAAGGCTCTGAAATCGCGCCCGGCACGGATCACGTGCTGCTGGAGTCCGCGCTTTTCGATCCCGTATCCACGAAAAACACGTCCACGGCGCTGAAACTCGCCACCGAGGCGTCCTACCGCTACATACGCGGCGTAGACACGGATCTCGCCGACAAGGCGAGCCGCCGCGCCGCGCATCTTCTGCAGAAATACGGCGAAGCGGTGGTCGCGAAAGGCGTTGTAGACGCAGACTTCCGCGAGAAACCCCTCGAAAAGGAAGTGCCGCTGTCCTTTGCGCGCGCCGCGTCGCTGATCGGCATCGACATACCGCAGGACCGCATGGTCGCGATCCTGGAGTCGCTGGGGCTGAAAACCGTTTCGCGCACCGCGGAAGGCGCGGTATTCGCCATTCCCACGTGGCGGCGCGATCTTTCGCTGGAGGCCGACCTCGTGGAAGAGATCGCGCGCATGAACGGCCTGGATGCCATTCCCGACACGATGCCGTCCGCGCCCTCGGTGTCCGCGCTTTCGGACGCGCCCTTCCGCGCGCGGGAGACCGTGCGCAAACGCTGCCTCGCGCTCGGCTTCACGGAGGCGATGCACTATTCGTTCCTGTCCGCCGGGGAACTCGATTCCTTCGACACGCGCAACGCCGCTTCGCGCCTTGTGCTTCCGGATCCGGTTTCGGCCGAATACGCCGTGATGCGCGATTCGCTGCTTCCGCAGCTGCTCGGAACGCTCGGCCGCAACCATGCCTATCTCGCGGGCGGATCCGCCGCGCTTTTCGAAACAGGCAGAGTCTTCCGCCGCGAAGCCGACGGGACGCCGAAAGAGGAAGAGCGCGTGGCGCTCGGTTTTGCAGGCCCGGCGGGACGCGGCGCGCTCGATTCCCGCCGCCCGGTGTCGCCCGAAGAGGCGATTTCGTGGATGAAAGGCGCGGTGGGGAATCTCGTGGCGGCGCTCCACGCGGGCAAACTCGAATTCAGACCCGCGGAGCATCCGGCGTTCACGCCCGGCGCCGCGCTCGAAATCGTGCTCAACAACAAGCCCGAGGGGATTCTAGGGGCGGTTTCGCGCGAAAAGCGCCATCCGTTCCGCATGAACACCCAGATGGTGCTTGCGGAACTCAGGCTCAAGCCGCTCCTGAAGCGGATCGACGCCGTGCCGCGCGTGAAACCCGCGCCCGTCTATCCGGCGGTCGCGCGCGACGTCGCCGTGTCCACTGCCCCCGGGACGCTCCAGGCCGACGTGGAAAAATGCATCAGGAAGGCTGCGCCGCCGGAACTGGAATTGGTGCGCCTGTTCGACGTGTTCGAGCGCAAAGGCGCGGCCAAGGGGAGCCGTTCGCTCGCGTACGCGCTCTCGTTCCGTTCGCCGTCGCGCACGCTTACCGACGCCGAGGTGAACGCGGCGTTCGCGAAGATCGTGGAAGAACTTAAGACGCTGCCGGGCGCGGAGGTGCGCGAACAGCAGTCTTGAAAAACGTGGGCCCTGGACAACACGCGGATTTAGCGGTGTTTTCTCCGACCATCAATGCGAAATGGGTGCGTTCCAGCGGCGTACGCCTCGCCGGAAACCGCGATATGCGCCCGCCTGACACATGGAAGGTCATTGGGGAGCCGTGCTACGGTTGTGCGGGGTTTCTTTGATGGAAAAGCGATGAAGACCGTAAAGACATTGATATCCGCACTGGCGCTATGCGCGGCCTCCGCCGCGCCCGGCGCGGCCGTGCAGCAGTTCGCGCCAGTCCCCCACGAGGCAATGGTAGCCCTGAAAGAGACGCGCGGCAAGCCTATTTCGTCCGGCGCGGGGGCGGTTTTCGCCAACGGCAGGTACATTGCGCCGCCGTACACGGTCTCGCGCATCGGCACCGCGCTTTTCGTGAACAACGTGCAGGTCACGGAAGAGCTCATTCCGTGGCGGCATTTCAGACGCGCGGCCGGCATGGCGGCAGACGATTCCGCCGCGCCGAAGTCCAAATCCGCAAAGCCCGCGCCGCCACGGCGTCCTCCCCCGGCTTCGCGCGACGCGCTCGATTCGCTTGTCGACGAACTCGAGAAAAACGAAAGCGCCGGAGCTGCGGCGCACGCGCCGCCCGGGCGCGCGGCCGCGTCGATAGACGATTTCTTCGCAAAACCGAAACCCGCGGCGCAGCCCCAGGCCGCGCCGGCCAGGCCGCGCGCGAAGTCGTTCGCGCACAACGAAACCACCAAGCGCTATCTTGAACTGATCAACAAGCGCCGCCAGGAGCTCGACATGATGCTGCGCCGCGGAGAGTTCATATTCTACGGAGCGCGCTACTATCCCGTCAAGGGGCTGCGTCCGGAATTTGCAAGGCTCCTTGCCGTGCTTCCCGAATGCCTGCGCGACACGTCCGACCCCGAATCGCTCCAGCGCGCCCTGCGCAGCCGCGGAGTGCAGTATCTCGGCATGGAAGTGTGCGAAGACCTTTGCGCGTCCAAATTCATCTACCCCCAGCTTCAGGCCAGACGGGAAGACATCCGGAAAGAGCGCGAGATGGAAGAATTCCGCCGCCGCACTCCGGGAACCCCCGGCTCCGACTGGTGAAACCGTCCGGCAGACAAGGAAACACAATGCTTGCGACAACCCCCCAGACAGCCGCTTCGCTCGAATCGTCCTCCTGGATAAGGAAGATGTTCGAGAAAGGGCTTGAACTCAAGAAACAGTTCGGCGCGGATTCGGTGTGCGATTTTTCGCTCGGCAATCCCGACGTCCCGCCGCCGGCCGCGGCCGCAGACGCCCTGCGCGAGATAGCGGACGAGGCCGTGAAGCCGCTCGGCCTCGGCTACTGCCCGAACGCCGGCATCCCCGCGTTCCGCGAGGCTCTCGCCGGATGGCTTTCGAAACAGCAGCAGACATCCCTCGCCGCGAAGGACGTCATAGCCACCGTCGGCGCGGCCGGCGCGCTCGTTTCGTTCTTCCGCGCGACTTTCGAGCCGGGCGACGAACTTGTCGTGCCCGCTCCGTATTTCGTGGAGTACGGCGCATACTGCGGACATTTCGGCGGCGTTCTGAAGTCCGTCCCGTCCAAACCTCCCGCGTTCGACCCTGACATCGAGGCGATCGCCGCCGCGATCACGCCGCGCACGCGCGCGATACTCGTGAACTCGCCGAACAACCCGACCGGCTGCATATATCCGCTTGCGGCGATGCGCGCGCTCGCGGATCTGGCGGACCGCGTGAACGAAGAGCGCGAAAAGACCGGCGGACGCCCGCTCTTCCTGCTTTCCGACGAACCCTACCGCGCTTTCGCGTACGACGGCGCGGAAGTGCCCGCCGTCCTGCCGCTGACTCCGTATTCGGTCGTGGCGGGATCCTTCTCCAAGACGCTTTCCCTCGCGGGCGAGCGCATCGGCTATCTGGCGGTCAATCCCGCGATGCCCGGCGGAGACCTTCTCGCCGCGGGCGTGACGCTCGTGAACCGCACTCTGGGGTTCGTGAATTCCCCGGTGATCGGCCAGAAACTCGCAATGCGCCTGCTGGACGAAACCGTAGATCTTTCGATATACGACCGCCGCCGCAGGCTGATGGCGGAGGTGCTCCGCTCCGCGGGGCTCGAGTTCGAAATGCCGCGCGGCGCGTTCTATTTCTTCCCGGCCGCGCCGGGCGGAGACGACGCCGGATTCGTCGATGCGCTTTTGAAGGAGCGCGTCCTGGCGGTTCCCGGCAGGGGGTTCGGCTTCGCCGGGCACATCCGCCTTTCCTGCTCGGTGGACGAGCGCATAATAGAGCGCTCCGCCCCCGGATTCAAACGCGCAGCGGAATCGATGCGGTGAAAGCGGCGCGTGCAACCGCGTTCGCCGCGGCGTTCGCGCTCGCCGCGGCCGGAGCTTTCGCGGACGGCGGGCGGACGCCGCCGGCGCGCGTGACGGCGGACAAGGCGGCGCGCACGGTGCGCTTCCCCGTGGAGGCGTCCGGAGCGGGTCTCGACGACATCGTGGAATTCGCCATAGTCGGCGAACATTCCGACAAGATGTACGAGACCGTATTCTCCACGAGCGCCGATCCGCGCGAAATCGCCGGCGCGATAGACGGAATAGGAGTCCCGCCCGGCGAACAGCCGGATTCCCGCGACGCCCGGTTCTGGCCGCGCGGCGAAAAACTGTCCCTCCATTTCGTACATGCCGGCACGGGAAGGAAATACCGGCTCGAAGACGTCATCGCCGACACATTGCCGGAAGAGAAACCGGAACTGCCCGGCGCGCCCCTGGCCGTGCGCGGCGCGCGCGCGCAGGACGGTTCGCTCGAAGCGTCGACAAATTCTCCGTGCTCCGTGTTTTCGCTTTTCAACTGCCCCCAGTCGTCCCTCGCCCTTCCCGGCGCGCTGCTGCAGTCGTCGGTGTACGGGCGCTTCAAACCGAAAGCGGAATTTGCAAAAGGCGAAAAGTTCGAAGCGGTGCTTTCGTGGGACGGAGCGTCCCGCGTCCGCCGCTACGATGCGACGGCCTTCGTTTCAGGCGGCGGGGAAATCGAACTCGAACTCGTCCCGCGCGGCGCGGCGGGGGGCGCCTGCCGCGCGTCCATGGACAAGACGCTTGAACGTCTGCGCAAGGAGGCGAAGGACGGCGCGGACATATACGTGACGCCCGGATTTGCGCCGGACTTCCCGCTTTCGAAGACGCGGGGCGTGGCGGGCGTTTTCATGATGCTCGACGGCCTGGGGATGAAAGTGAACGGGCGGCTGCGCGGCGTAAGCATACACGCGTTCGACCCGCAGGAGGCCTGGCGCGAGCGCGCCCGCCGTCCGTTCCAGCCCTTCGAGATACGGCAGGCGGCGGACGGATCGCGCAAGTTCACGTACGTGCGCGAGGACTGGTCCGGCGAAGGCATGGAGCCGGTTCTGCATCCCGAGGAGAAGCCTTTCAAGGAATGGAGCGAGCTGCCCGGACTGATCGCAGGGGCGGGAAAAGACGCGGAGAAGATAGACACGGCGCTTTTCTTCATGTCCGGGGCGGCTCCGGCCGGGGATTTCATCTCCGGCGCGGCGGCGCTGCCGGAACGGATCAACACGGTATACGTCTTCGCGGAATAGCATGAAACGGATAGCAATCCTCGGTTCCACGGGATCGATCGGCACGAACGCCGCAGACGTGATCCGCACGCACCCGGACGATTTCCGCGCGGCGGCGCTCGCCGTGGCGCGCAACGCGCGCGCAGGCCTGGAACAGGCCGTTTCGCTGCGCTGCCCGCTTCTGGCGGTCGCCGATCCGGCGGCGGCGGACGGGATACGGGCGGACGCCGCGCGCGCCGGAGTGGAGATTGTCTCTGGCCCCGGCGCCGCCGCCGAGGTTGCGGCGCGCGCCGAAGCGGACATGGTGCTTGTTTCGCTCGTGGGGCTTTCGGGGCTGCGCCCGGCGCTTGCGGCGATAGAGGCCGGGCGCGACGTGGCGCTCGCCACGAAGGAAGTGCTCGTGGCCGCCGGAGAATACGTAATGGCGCGCGCCGCCGCCAAAGGCGTCAGGATAATTCCGGTCGATTCGGAACATTCCGCGGTTTTCCAGTGCATCCAGGAACGCGCGGGCGCGCCGGGTTTTCCGTGCGGCGCGCTCCCTGCCCCGGCGTCGGTCACGCTCACGGCGAGCGGCGGGCCGTTTCTCGACAGCCCGGCGGATCTTTCCAAAGTCACGCCGCGGATGGCGCTAGACCACCCGCGCTGGAAGATGGGCCCCAAGGTGACGGTGGATTCCGCGACGATGATGAACAAAGGCTTCGAGATGCTCGAAGCGCGCTGGCTTTTCGACATTCCGCTGGAACGCATAGGGGTCGTGGTCCATCCCGAATCCACGGTCCATTCGCTTGTGACGTTCGAGGACGGCTCGACTATGGCGCAGCTCGCCCCGCCCGACATGCGCATTCCGATACAGTACGCGTTCTCGTGGCCGGAGCGGCTGCCTGCGGAGCGCGCGGCGCTCGATCTGCCCGCCATAGGCGCGCTGACATTCCGCAAGCCGGACGAAACGCGCTTTCCGTGCCTTTCGCTGGTGCGCGCGGCGGCGGCCGCGGGCGGAACGGCGGCGGCCGCGCTTTCGGCGGCGGATGAAATAGCGGTAGAGCGCTTCCTCGCCGGGGAAATAGCGTTTACCGACATCCCGCGGCTGGTCGAAAAGGCGATGAACGCCGCCGCGTCGCCGTCGTGCTCCTCCCTGGAAGACATTCTCGAAACCGACGCCCGCGCCAGAGCGTTTGCGTCCGCGGCTTTGCGGTAGAACCGCAGTCCGCCGCAGAGCAGACGGTCCGGTCACGGGAGCGTACTGCGGCCGGGCTTTCCGCCGCCGGGCCGCGCCATGGCGGCGAGGCAGCACAAGGTCTTCACCGCCGCGAATCCAGTCATCCACCAAAGCATCGTGTCGAGCGAGCGGATGTTGTGGAGATCCAGAAACTCCGTCCACGACGCAGGTATGAACGGCGTGAAGTAGCCGTGGCCCGTCACCGCGAGAAGAAGTACGGGATAGGCGATGTTTACGGGCACCGCCCATTTGAGAAATCCGAAGCGCCCCGCCGCGAACTCCGACGTGAAGTACATGTCCTGGAAGCAGGCCGCGGCGGTAAGCGCCACGAGCCACGGGGCCGCCCACCAGTACGGCGAATATTCCGCGCCGTGCGGAAGAAACGCGAGGAGGCGCTCGCCGGTGAAGGCAAGCGCGAGCGCGAGGAGTGCGCAGAACGCCATATTCACGCCGGTCGCCTTGAAGATGAGTTTTGCCGCCCCCCTCCCTTCCGCCGCAAGTTCGGCCGCGAACGGGAAGAACGCAAACGACATGGCGCAGTAGAGGTAGGACGCGATTTCGGAGAAGCGCGTCGCCATGTAGTAGCC
>CACYEO010000083.1 GCA_902773475.1 uncultured bacterium
ACGGCGGAGGGGTTTTTTGGTAAAATGCGCGCGTCGTTTTCGACAGGAATCCGCAACCACAAGCAAACAAGGAGACAGAGGACATGGAACTCGGAAGGCGTGAATTTCTCGCGGCGTCCATAATGACAGGAGCGGCCGCAATCGCGTCCAAGCCGGCTTTCGGCAGCGCCGGGCGCGGCACTATGCAGGGTTTTGCGGCGGCCCCGATACCGGAACTGCGCGTCGGTTTCATAGGCCTCGGGATGAGAGGCCCCGGCGCCGTGCACCGCATTTCCCAGCTGCCCGGCGTGCGCGTGACCCATCTGTGCGACTTCTACAAGGACCGTGCCGAAAGGCAGAACTCCTGGCTCGCGAAGAACAAGAAGCCCAAGGCCAAGGTGCATTACGGCGAGGAAGGCTGGAAGGCGCTTTGCGAAGCGGACGACGTGGATCTCGTGTACGAGGCGACGCCGTGGTACATGCACACCCCCGTGGCCGTGTACGCCATGCAGCACGGCAAGCATGTCGCCGTCGAGGTTCCCGCCGCGCTGACGCTCGAGGAATGCTGGCAGCTCGTGGACGTGTCCGAAAAGACGCGCAAACACTGCATGATGCTTGAAAACTGCTGCTACGGCGAAGTCGAGATGTTCGCGCTCGTCCTCGCGCGCGAAGGGGCTTTCGGCGAAATCGTCCACGGCGAGGGCGCGTACATCCACGACCTGCGCAGCCTCAACTACGCCGAGATGAAGAAGGGCGGCTACTACAACCACTGGCGCCTGCGCCACAACAAAGTCCACACCGGCAACCCCTACCCCACGCACGGCCTCGGCCCGATATGCCAGGCCATGAACGTGAACCGCGGCGACAAGATGGACTACCTCGTCTCCGTAAGCTCGCGCCAGGCCGGTATGTCCGCGTACGCCAAGGCCAAATGCGCCGGCACGTGGAAGGCGGACATGGTCCCCGCGCTCGGCGACATGAACACCACGGTGATACGCACGGCGCTGGGGCGCACGATAATGATCCAGCACGACGTGACATCGCCGCGCCCGTACAGCCGCATCAACCTTATCAGCGGCACGAAAGGCATCCTCGCGGACTATCCGTTCCGCGTGGCGTTCGACGTCAAAGGCGACGGCGCGCATTCGTGGATGGCCGACAAGGACGCCGTCAAACTTCTCAAAGAAAAATCCCACCCGCTGTGGAAGACCGCCGGCGAGGTCGCCAAGCGCATAGGCGGACACGGCGGCATGGACTTCCTGATGGATCTGCGCCTCTGCTACTGCCTGCAGAACGGGTTGCCTCTCGACCAGGACGTCTACGACGCGGCGGCGTGGAGCTCGCTGTGCGACCTTACCGAAAAGAGCGCGCGCAACCGCGGCGCTACGCAGGACGTCCCCGACTTCACGCGCGGCGGCTGGAAGACGGCCGAACCGCTCGGCATCGTAGACGTAGATCTCGCCAAGATGGGGTTCAACGCCGGGAAAACGAAGAAGGACGACGGGCAGCTGAACGTCTGACGTCCGCGGTCCAGGCTCCGGCGCGCGCCGCGCGCCGCTTGCAGGCGTAAAATGGCGAAGATAAAGCTCACCAAGAACGAACTCAAGGCGCAGAACGACGCACTGAAGCGCTACAGCCGCTTTCTGCCAATGCTGCAGCTGAAAAAACAGCAACTGCAGGCGGAAATCGCAGGCATAGCCGCCAGGGCGGAAGACGTCGCGCGCGCCGAGCGCGAGCGCCGCAAGGCGCTCGATTCCTGGATAGGGCTTTTCGCCACCGCGCCCGAGACCCTCGAAGGGCTCGTGAAGATCGAAGGCGTGAAAACGTCCACGGCCAACATCGCGGGCGTGACCGTGCCGGTGTACGAATCGATCGAAGCCAAAGTCGCGCAGGCGGATCTGTTTTCCACGCCGCCGTGGATCGACGAAGCGGCGGAGGCCGTAGTGTCCGTATCCGCCCTGCGCGCGGAGCGTGAAACGCTCGACCGCCAGCGCGAACTCGTGGAGCGCGAACTCGCCGCCACCTCGCAGCGGGTGAACCTTTTCGAGAAGGTGAAAATCCCCGAGTGCCGCGAAAACATCCGCATAATCAAAATCTCCATAGGAGACGAGCAGACCGCGGCCGTCACGCGCGGCAAGATGGCGAAGGCCCGCGGACGCGGCGGAGAGGGGGCGGCATGATAGTTGAAATGAAACGCTTCCTCCTCGTGTGCCTTGCCGCCGGACGCAAGGAAGTCCTTTCGTCCCTGCGCGAAGCGGGATGCGCGCATCTCGACAAGACGCCGGCCTCGTCGGAGGAATTCCGCACCGCCGAAGCCCGCCTTTCCGGGGCGGCGCGCGCCATCCGCATACTGCAGGACGCCGCGGCCGGAAAGCCGCCGTTCGCCGGTTCCGGAGAGACGGAGCTGGACGACGAAACGGCCAAGGCGCGCACTCCGGATCTGACGCGGCTGCGCGGCGCGGATTTCGCCGCCGCCGTGCTGCAGGCGGAAGCGACGCGCTCGGAACTCGCGCGCGGAATCGCGCGCCTCGAAGCGCGCATCGCGACATACGAACCGTTCGGATCGTTCAGCCCCGCCGCGGCCGCGGAACTGGAGAAAAAGGGTTTCAAGACCGTTCTCGCCTCGGCGCCGCTGTCCGCGGACGCGTCCGCCGTGAAGGCGGACGTCGCGCAGGAGCTGTCGCGCGACGCACGCTTCGCGTATTACGCTCTCGTCAATCCGCAGCTGCCGCTGCCCGCCGGCTTCGAGACCGTGCGCATGCCGCCGGAGCCGCTCGACGCGATGAAATCGCGCCTTGAAATCGCGCGCTCGTCGCTTGAAGACGCCACCGCGTCGCTCGCGGCGGAGGCCGGGCGCAAGGATGAAATCGCCGCGCTCGAGCCGGGGCTTCGCGACGCGGCCGACTTCGCCGCCGCCGAGGAGTCGCTCGGCAGGCGCGAGTCTCTGGCGTGGATTTCCGGATGGGTCCCGTACGACGCCGTTCCTGCGCTGCGCGAACGCGCGGCCGAAGGCGCGTGGGGGCTGCTTGTGCGCGACGCGCGGCCCGGCGAGAATCCGCCTACGCTCGTGCGCCCGCCGAAAGCGTTCCGCGCCGTCGCCGCGCTTTTCTCCGCGCTCGGCATCGCGCCCGCGTACAGCGAAAGCGACGTGTCGGTTCCGTTCTTCGCGTATTTCACGATATTCTTCGCGATGCTCGTGGGCGACGCCGGATACGGCGCGCTGGCTCTTTTGCTCACGCTCGCCGCCAAGATGAAACTCGGCGCGAAGTTCCCGCGCCCGTGGCTCGTCCTTCTCTGCGTTTTCTGCACGGCGACCGTGGCGTGGGGCGCGCTGACGAACACATGGTTCGGCGCGCAGATTCCCGGACTTTCAGGCCCCGTCGCCAGATGGCTGGACAGCGGCCCCGGCGGGCAGGACGCCGAATTCAAGCACATCATGCTGTTGTGTTTCTCGCTCGGCGCGTCGCATCTGATCCTCGCGCGGCTGTGGAACGCGGTCTGCGTCTTCCCCGACCGCACGTTCCTCGCGCAGTGCGGATGGGCCGGAATAGTGTTTTTCATGTACTGGCTTACGTGTTCGATAGTCGGGATATTCTCCGGCGTCCCGCGGCCCGTCCTTTGGCTGATGTGCGCAAGCGTCGCGTGCGTGTTCCTTTTCACGCTGCGGAAAAGCGAACTGAAGACGCGCGGGATAGAACTGGGGATGCTGCCGCTGAACATCATGTCCGCGCTCGGGGACGTCATTTCGTACGTCAGGCTCTTCGCGGTGGGTCTGGCGTCGGTGAAAGTCGCGCAGAACTTCAATTCGATGGCGCTTGATCTTGATATTCCGCCGTGGGCGAAGATTCTGCCGGCGGCGCTGATCCTGCTGATCGGGCACGGGCTGAATTTCATGATGGCGGGGCTGTCGATTCTCGTCCACGCCGTGCGCCTGAACACGCTTGAGTTTTCCAACCACAAAGGGATAACCTGGTCGGGCTACGCATACGGCCCGTTCAGAAAACACTGAAAGGAGAAATCGGATGAATGAATTCATGGGTGTAGCCGGGGCAATAGCGTGCCTCGGCCTCAGCGCGGCGGGTTCCGCGCTCGGAACCGGCGCGGCGGCCGCCGCCGCGATCGGCGCCTGGAAGAAATGCTACGCGGCGAACAAGCCCGCGCCCTTCATACTTCTCGGACTCGTCGGCGCGCCGATCACGCAGACGCTCTACGGGATGATTCTCATGATCCTGATGCTCGGCAAGTCGCCGGCGGCCGGCGTTCCGCTTCTCGTCCTCGGCGTGTTCGCGGGTCTCGCGATCGGGCTTTCGGCGTTCTTCCAGGGACGCGCGGCGGCCTGCGCATGCGACGCCCAGGCGGAGACCGGGCAGGGCCTTACGAACTACTTCTCCGCGCTCGGCATCGTCGAGACCGTGGCGATTTTCGTGATGGTGTTCACGATCATCGCGCTTCTGAAGATCCCCGGCGCGGAAGCCGTCGCCGCGGCCGCCGCGCCCGCATCCTGAGAAAGCGCAGGTGGACGCAATGCCGAATGTCCTGTCGGGACTCGAGCCGGATCCGTTCTGGTGCTGGCTCTGCGCCGGCGTCCTGCTGATGACGGCGGAACTCGCGACCCCGGGGTTCGTGATAATGTTCTTCGGGCTGTCGGCGGCGACCGTGGCGCTGCTGTGCGGCGCGCTCGGCGACTCGTTCACGTTCACATGGCAGCTCGCGGCGTTCGCCGTCCTTTCCGTGGCGTACGTGCTGACGCTCAGGCGCTTCGCGAAGAAGATCTTCGCCGGCGAAATCCTGCACGCCGAAGGCGGAGAGGCGGAGACGGACGCGAATTTCGCCGGGCGCAACGTCGAGGTTCTTTCGCCCGTCGGGCGTGAAATCCCGGGCCGCGTGGCTCTGGGCGACGCGGAATGGTCGGCCGTCTCCGCCGACGGGCGCGAAATCGCGCCTGGCGACGCGGCGGTGGTCGTGCGCTGCCGCAATCTGACTCTTGAAATCAGGAAACTGCCGTAAACAGGCCGGGCGCACGCCCGCAATGAAATGCAATACGGCGCCGCGCGCGCGGCGCCAAGGAGGAAAAGAAATGGATGTTCTGAATATCGTTCCGGTGGCGAGCGCGGGCGGCGCGATGGCTTTCGCGATCGCGCTCGTCGCGATAGTGCTGATCATGCTTTTCAAATGCGTGGTCGTGGTTCCGCAGCGGTCGGCGTTCATCGTCGAAAGGCTCGGACGCTACAGCGAAACGCTCGAAGCGGGAATGCACTTTCTGGTTCCTTTCATCGACCGCGTGGCCTACCGCCATTCGCTGAAAGAGCAGGCGATCGACGTCGCGCCGCAGTCCTGCATCACCAAGGACAACATCGCCGTGGATGTCGACGGCGTGCTGTACCTGCAGGTGATGGATCCGGCGAAGGCGAGCTACGGCATCGGCAACTACCTGTTCGCGACGACACAGCTGGCGCAGACCACGATGCGTTCCGAAATGGGCAAGCTCGACCTCGACCGCTCGTTCGAAGAGCGCACCAACATCAACGCCGCGATCGTCTCCGCGGTCGACAAGGCGAGCGATCCCTGGGGCGTGAAGGTCACGCGCTACGAAATCAAGAACATCACGCCGCCGCGCTCGATCCGCGACGCGATGGAAAAGCAGATGCGCGCCGAGCGCGAGAAGCGCGCGATGATCGCGGAATCCGAAGGCGAGCGCCAGTCGAAGATCAACCGCGCCGACGGCGAAAAGCAGGAGGCGATCGCGCATTCCGAAGGCGAACGCGCCCGCCGCGTGAACGAGGCCGAAGGCCGCGCCCGCGAAATACTCCTCGTGGCCGAGGCGCAGGCGGAGGGCATCCGCCGCGTGGCCGAGGCGATCGACGCCCCCGGCGGACTCGCTTCCGTCAACATGCAGCTTGCGCAGGAATACCTCAAGCAGTTCGGCGAGATGGCCAAGACGAACAACACGATGATCATACCGTCGAACCTGGCCGACGTCGCGGGTGTCCTCAAAGCCTGCACTACGATAGTCAAGAACGGCTGAAAGAGCGGCGATGCAGAACGAAATCAAAGTGGGCGTAGTCGGCTGCGGATACATCGGCGGCGCGCTCAAGAAGTGGCTCGAGGACAACAATCCCGCAGTGCGCGTTTTCGCGAGCGATCCGCCCAAGGGGATGAACGACCCGATGGACGGCGTGGACGTGGCGTTCGTGAGCATACACGTGCCCACCGAAGCGGACGGTTCGCAGGACGTCTCGCTCCTCGAATCCATCATACGCGGCCTCCCGGACGTCCCCGTGTTCGTCCGCACCACGATTCTCCCCGGCACTTCGGCGCGGCTCTCGGCGGCCACCGGCAGACGCGTGTACTTCATGCCGGAGTTCCTGACGCAGCGCACGGCGGAAAGCGACTTCGCGACCCAGCCCATGGTTTTCACGGGCGAGCCGGAGCTGCTTGCGCGCATATTCCCCGGCAAGAGGCACGTTGAAATGACGTCGCTCGAAGCGGAGATCGCCAAATACGCCCACAACGTCTTCGGCGCGCTCAAGGTGACTTATTTCAACGCCGTTGCGGACTATTGCCGCCGCCTCGGCGCCGGATACGAAAACGTCCGCAAGGGCGTCCTTCTCAGCGGCTACATAAACGATACGCACACTCTCGTGCCCGGGCCGGACGGAAAGCCGGGCTACGGCGGCAAGTGTTTCCCCAAAGACGTGAACGCGCTCGCCGAACTCGCGAAAGACCTCCCCCTCGGCCGGCTGATCGCGCCGCTCCACGATCTCAACATGGGCTTCAGGGGCGAAGACCGGTGAACCGCGACATAGAAATCGTGAACGCGCGGGTGCACAACCTGCGCGGCGTCTCCGTCACGATTCCGCGCAATTCGCTCACGGTCGTGACCGGGCTTTCCGGCTCGGGCAAATCCTCGCTCGCGTTCGACACGCTTTACGCGGAAGGCCAGCGCCGCTACGTGGAGTCGCTCAGCGCCTACGCGCGCCAGTTCCTGGACCAGATGCAGAAGCCGGACGTGGAGCGCATCGACGGCCTCTCCCCCGCCATCGCCATAGAACAGCGCACCACGGGCGGCAATCCGCGCTCGATCGTGGCCACCGTCACGGAGATACACGACTACCTGCGTCTTCTGTACGGTTCGATAGCCGTGCCGCACTGCCACAAATGCGGCCGCCCGGTCCGCAGACAGTCCGCCGAGCAGATCGTAGAGTCGATAATGTCGCGACCGGAAGGCTCGAAGATAGTGATTTGCGCCCCGGTCGTGAAAGGGCGCAAAGGCTCGCAGGAAAAAGTTTTCGAGGAAATCAGGCGCAAGGGATTCGTGCGGGTTCGCGTGGACGGCGAAATGCATCCCGCGGACGAGGTTCCGGCGCTCGACAAGAAGAAGAACCATTCGGTCGACGCAGTCGTGGACCGGCTCGCCGTTTCGGGCGGAGCTTCCTTCCGCACACGCCTCACGGACTCCGTGGAACTCGGTCTGAAGACCGGGGGCGGGCTTATAACTGTCGTGGACGCGGACGGCGGCGAAACGGTGTACAGCGAAAAGAACGCCTGCCCGTCATGCGGCATTTCCTTCGACGAACTCAAGCCGCGCTCGTTCTCCTTCAACTCCCCCTTCGGCGCGTGCCCGCGCTGCGCAGGCCTTGGTTCGATATATTTTTTCGACGAAGATCTCATCGTGCCCGACAAGTCCCTCCCCCTCGGGGAGTGCATCCATCCGTGGCGCCGCGCCGGGCACATGGCGATCCTCTACTACAAGGAAGTCCTCTCGCACATCGCAAAGCAGTACGGCGTAAGCCTCTCCACGCCGTATGAAAAGCTTCCGGAGGATTTCCGCCGCAAGCTCATGCACGGATTCGACGACGATCTCGTCCTGCCCTGGCGGCGGAACGACAAGCCGTTCGCCGGCGTGATCGATTCCGTGAAGCGCATGATGGAAAACGCGGAAAGCGACGAGCGCCGCGAGAAGTTCGAAGCCTACCAGAGCTACCGCCCCTGCCCCGAATGCCGCGGCGCGCGGCTCCGTCCCGAATCGCGCGCGGCGACTGTCGCGGGAAAGACGATAATGGACGTCATGGCGATGCCGGTGAAAGACTGCCTGCGCTTTTTCGAGACAATCCCGCTGCAGGCCGAGGATGCGAGGATCGCGTCCGACATTCTCAAGGAAATCGTAAAACGCCTGCGGTTCCTCGACGAAGTCGGGCTGGACTATATTTCGCTCGACCGCCCGTCGTCCACCCTTTCCGGCGGCGAAATGCAGCGCATACGCCTCGCCACGCAGATAGGCTCCGGGCTTACGGGCGTCATGTATGTGCTCGACGAGCCTACGATCGGTCTGCATCCGCGCGACAACGAGCGGCTGATTTCAATGCTGAAGACGCTGCGCGACCGCGGCAACACGGTGATAGTCGTGGAGCACGACGAGGAAATGATGCGCGCGGCGGACTGCATAGTCGACCTCGGCCCGCGCGCCGGAATCGAAGGCGGCCGCATAATGTACTCCGGCCCGTTCCCCGGGCTTGCAAAGGCCAA
>CACYEO010000084.1 GCA_902773475.1 uncultured bacterium
ACTGCCCTTGCCTTGCAGTTGGGGCATCGCATAAGCGTGGATCTGGATGTTTTCGGCAAGTGGAACTACGCAGAGGACTTGACCGGCGTGTTTTCCGCCATAGGGCGAACGGAGAAAGAAAGCGGTGCGCCTAATGGAAGGATGTCATTTTTCTATATTGACGGCGTGAAGGTCGATTGCGTTGCCTACGACATGTACGAATGGCTGGAGCCGCCTGTTGAAGAGGATGGCATCCGTCTCGCCGGCATCAAGGATATTGCCGCGATGAAAGTCAATGCCATAACGAATCGCGGAACCCGGAAGGATTTTGTCGACATGGCGCGGTTGCTTGACGATTATCCGCTGTCGGACATTTTCGCATGGTACCGCGCGAAGTATCCGGAATCGAATCCAGCGCTCGCGATGCGAAGCCTGTCCTATTTCGCAGATGCGGAAACGATGCCCATGCCGAAAATGCTGATTCCGTTCGACTGGGATGATGCTAAAGACCGCATTCGCGCCGCCGTGCGCAAACTCGCAATGTAATCTATTCTAAGATGAGAAGGAAACAACGATGAAAAAGGCAATTATGGCAATCGCCGCAGTGGCGGCAACAATGGCAGAGCTTGCGCGCGCATGACGCCGCGCGTCCGGCTTTTATCGCTTATATCGATGGCATGCGCTTCTCTCGCCGCTTCAGCGGCAGGGAGCAGCGTCATCGGCGGCACGCGACTGAAGCAGTCCGCCGGGGGAGGGGCTCGACATTTTCCCGACCTGGCGCGACAATCGTCACACCAGGCGGCGCTTTCACGGAAAAGCCCGTAGAGCCGTCGGCCTTGCGCCATGCGCGCACCTCCACGCTTCCGCCGCCGGGAAGGGCCATAGCGCCCTCGGCCCATTCAAGCCCGCCAAGATCGGGCTTCACCTCGACAGACCCGCATCCCGGGGCGAGCGGTCTGATTCCGAGAACGCGGTTTATGAGAAACGGAGCCGGGCCCGCGCTCCATCCGTGGCAGAGCGAATGGCGAAAACCTATGTAGCAATGTGCGCCGAACCCGCCGTGGATGTCGCGTCTGCCCTTTACGGGCATTTCATCGACGCGAAACGAATTGTTCGTCCAGGCGAGATTGAAATCCTCCCAGAAACTCGTAGCGCCCATATCGAGCATGCCGCCCCAATAGTCGCGCACGGTATCAAGAGCGCAACGCATCTCGCCGGCCTCGGCCATAGCCTCGATCATGTAATAGCCGTAGAATGTGGACACGCCGGACGATCCGTTGCGTCCGAGCGACGCCGCGAACATATCCTTCGCGCCGCAGAGGCCGGAAAGCGCGAGAAGCGCGGAAGCGGACTTGACTCCGCGCGCGTCGAGCGGCACGATGCGTCCGCGCGCGGCTGCTGTTTTCTTCTTGAGCGCTTCCACGCGGGCGTTTCCTTCCGGAAGCGCGCCCAGCAGAAACAAGGCATCGTCGAGCGCCAGCCTGAGAAGCCCCTGCGTTCCGGCGGCCGAAGCCTTCTTGTCGCCGCGCGTAGGCCAGTCGAGGAACGTATCCTCTTTCCAGACGCCGTCCTTGCCGATTTTCGAAAGAACCCGCTCAATGGTTTTTTCAAGATAGACGCCGTGCTTCGCGACGCAGGCCTTGTCGCCGGTAAAGCGATACCATGCCGCAAGATTGCGCATCCACCACAAAGTGTAAGTCGGCATGTTGTTCATCCATGCGGCGTCCGGCGGAGTCGTTGCGGCGGCATAGTCGAGCGTGGCGGGTATTATGTCCTGCGCGCCGAAAACAGTCAGTATCGCCATCGTTTCAGGATGTGTATCGCCCATCCAAACGAGCCTGTCGCGCTTGATGCCGTCCCAGATGTAATCCTGGCAGCAGAGATGTACGGTACGCACGGCGGTGTCGAAAACGGCATTCAGCCGGGCATCGCTGCATTTGAAGGAACCTGCCGCCCTCCACGGCCTCATCAAGGATACGGCGCGGACGTATTCGAGATGCACAGGCGCCTTTCCGGGGTTGTCTATGCGGACGAACCTGAAGCCGGTCTCGCCGGTCTCGCGACGCCCGAGCCACGGCAGAAGAACGACATCGTCGCGAATCGCATGGTCGTTCGTCGCGGTCGCGCCATTGGCGCTTCCCAGCAGCCCCGAACACGCTTCTGACACGGACTCCCCGAACCGCACGCGCACTTTCGCGCCGTTTTTCGGACTCTTCGCGCCGCTTCCGATCTGGAGAGAGCCGTGAAGTTCACGCCCGAAGTCGAGAATCGTCCAGCCTCCGGGAGGGAGGACGATTCCGCTCCCCTGGTAAAACCTTCCTTCGGGCACCTGCCCGTATTTCGGAGCGCAGAGGATTCCCGCGTTCTTCAAACCGTCCGACGATGCGACAACACGCACCGGATCGATCAGCATACGCGTTCTAGAATCCGGCGTCTCCCCCGCGGATGCGGCGGCGCACCGCAGCGCGACCAAAAGAAGCAAACCCGCCCGTTTCACGGCGCGACCTCTTTAGAGGCGGCCGCCCGCGTCCGGGCAAGAACGGGATTGTTGGACGCAATGGCATCGACGCCGAGTTTCACCATGCGGTCAATGTCTTTCTTTCCATCGACGGTCCACACGGAGACAAGAAGCCCGGCGGCGTGGCACTTGCGCACGATACCCGCATTCGCGCTTTTATAATTGAGATTCAGCCCGATCGCGCCGATTTCCTTCGCGCGCTTTACGAGACCGTCGATATCGGTCCTTCTGTCAGGATAGACGTTGTAATAGAATCTGGCGCGCGGGCACTGACGTTTGAATTCGGCGACGAATTCCTCCTTCACCCCGGAAAAGAACACCCTGCCGCCAACGCCTGCCTTCTCCGCCATGGCGAGAGCCTCCTTCAGATTCGCCGTCGACTTCACATCGAGGTTGAACTCGATTTTCGGATTCTTCTTCAGAATCTCGAGAGCATTCTTGTAAAGTTCCTCGCCGCCCTTCGGCCTGTCATGCGAGAGAACCGGAGTGCCGTCATCGGTGAAATTGAGATCGATCTCGACAAAATCCGCGCCGCTTTCGATGCCCTTCTCTATGCTCTTGATGGAATTTGGCGGCGTTTTCATGCAACCGGAATGGGCTGTGATCGAAGGCCTCGCGTTAGCGGCGGCTGCGACCGCACATACCGATATGAAACTCAAGAATGCATTGATTTTTGCCATGTCTTTTATCCTGTGTTGCTGTGTTGCCGGTAAATGGCGGAATGTGGAATGAAAGCGTCCGTATGATACCATTTGCCCTGTCCGTTTATCAACCGAAATCGGCGGGGGTGAGGGTATGGGGGGGGGGGGGGG
>CACYEO010000085.1 GCA_902773475.1 uncultured bacterium
CCGCAGGAACTTTTGCAAAAATCTCCCGCAGGTGGAAGAAAGGCGACACGGTCGAACTGTCGTTCCCGTCAAAGCCCGCAGCGTCGCATTGGAATGGCGGCTCGATAGCCGTCCGGCGTGGGGCGCTCCTCTATTCGCTCAAAATAGAAGCGAGCGAAAAGAACGTCCCCGCTGCGAAATGCCCGAACGCGCGCAAGGACGCGAACGGGGTCTTGCGAGACAAAGAACTCGGCTTCCCGATGAAAGAACTCCACGCGAAGTCGCCGTGGAACTACGCGCTCGTGGCTGACGGCGCGGACGGCGAACCGCAGTTCCGGGAAAAGGGCGAAGGGGAGGGGATGCGCCTTGCTGTAAAGGCTGTGCGGACAAACTATGCCGGGTGGGGAGCCATGCGCACTGACGCACCCGCCCGCGCGGAAGATCCGCCGCCAAGCCCGATTCCCGCGGCGGCGCAAGGGCCGGTCGAAACCATAGAACTCGCGCCAATCGCATTTACGCAACTCCGCATAACGTTTTTCCCCTGGACGAAAAAATAGGCGGACGGCAGGAACGCCGGACGAGACGGGCCGGGCGGGGCGGCCACGGAGAATCTGCATTGTGCTATACTTTGCGCGCCATGAATATCGTAATCCTTCTAGGTGCGCCGGGCTCCGGCAAAGGCACCGTGGCGGCGCGCCTCGCGTCCGCAGACCCTAAACTCCAGCATGTCTCTTCCGGAGACCTCCTTCGCGGCGCCGTTGCGCAGGGAACACCCGCCGGTGTCGAGGCGAAAGCGTTTATGGAAGCCGGGAAACTCGTCCCCGACGGATTGATAGCGCGCATGATCGCCGACCGCGTAGCCTCCGCTCCATCCGACTCCACGATGCTCCTTGACGGCTTCCCGCGCAACCTTGCGCAGGCGGACATCCTTGACAAGACCGCGCGCGAATCGGGCGCGAAAATCTCCGCCGCCGTTCTCATCGACGTCCCGGACGAAATCATCTTCGACCGCATCGCAGGCCGCCGCACATGTCCGAAATGCAAGGCGGGCTACCACGTGAAAAACCTTCCTCCGAAAAAGGAGGGAATCTGCGACGTCTGCGGAACGGCTCTCGTGCAGCGCAAGGACGACAATCCCGAAACCGTCAAAGACCGCCTTGCCGTCTACCACTCCCAGACGGAACCGCTGGTGAAGCATTATTCCGCGGCGGGCCTGCTTCGAACCGTCGACGGCAACGGAGCGGCGGACGCGATCGCCGAAGCATTCCGCATGGCGATGGCATGAAATGAAAGTTTCCGTAAAATCGAAAGACGAACTCGCGCGGATGCGCGACGCGTGCCGCCTGACCGGCGAGATACGCGACATCTGCGCGGCGGCCGTAGAACCGGGCATGACGACTGCTGACATCGACGCCATAGTCCGCGACTTCTGCGCCAAAAACCGCGCCGCCGCGAGTTTTCTGGGATACGCGGGATTCCCCGGAGCGATCTGCGTTTCTCTCAACGACGAAGTCATACACGGCATACCGTCTGCAAAGCGCACGATCATGCCGGGCGATCTGGTGAAGCTCGATGTAGGCGTGTGCAAGCACGGCTACAACGGCGACACCGCGCGGACGGTAGGCGTGGGAGTGACCGATCCCAAACTCCTGGCGCTGATGGATGTAACGCGCAAATCCCTGATGGCGGGAATCGCCGCGACCGGTCCTGGAGTGCATCTTGGAGATGTCGGCGCCGCGATACAGAAAGTCGTCGAAGACGCCGGATTTTCGGTCGTCCGCGACTATATCGGCCACGGCGTGGGACGCACTGTGCATGAAGATCCGCCGGTTCCCAACTACGGCAAGCCCGGCAAGGGATTCGTGCTGAAGCCCGGCATGACCATCGCCATAGAACCGATGGTGAATGCAGGCGGCTGCGGCGTTTCGGTGCTTGAAGACGGATGGACGGTGGTAACCGACGACGGGCTGCCTTCCGCGCACTTCGAGCACACGGTCGCCGTAACCGACGATGGGGCTGAAATTCTCACGGTCCCGTACGACTATTGACATCCGGAACCGCCGGGCGCGCCGGCGGTTCCGTCCATTCCAGCCCTTTGCGGGTGCGGCACAGCAGAAAATCCGCCGCGACGGCTGCGGCGAAGAACGCCGCATACCATGCGGCGCATTCCCAGAGCGTCCAGTTCTCCACTTTGAATGACGAGAACGGCAGTCCCGCGACGGCTTCCGACACGGCGGCCATTCCGCGCGTGCAAAGCGCGGATACGTTGTTTGCCGCCGCCGCGAGAGGTTCGCACACGAATCCGGCGACCATTCCGGCCGCCCCGAAGACAACAGCGACGAATGCAAGCGTGCACACCGGGACTCCGGAAACCAGCCCGCCGGGAGTGAACCTGCCGAACAATGACGCCGCAGGGGGCGTTCCGGCGATCCACGCGGCGCACGACACCGCAAACATAGAAGCCAGCCTGACTGAAAGCCCCGCAGTCTGGAACAGCAGAAAAGCCCGGAATGTGCGCCCTGCGGCCCGTTGCATCCTGGCCGCTTCATAAAGCCCCGCAAAAGCGGACGGCAGCCTTTGCGACCACCGGCACCAAAGCACCACGCCGAACATAACGACAAACGAAAGCGTACATCCGGCGTTGAAGAACAGTTCCGGACGCAGCGAATATGTCACAAGAGCGGTCGCCGACCATGCGACGAGCGCATCGGGACGCCTTCCCGCGAAAGGCGCCGAAAAATACATTCCGGCCATGCATGCGGCGCGCAGCGCCGAAGGCCGCGCGCCGGTTACGGCCGCGTAGAGAAAAACCGAAACAATAAGCGCTCCCGTGCGCACCTCCGGGCGCAACCTGAAAAATCCAAGCAAGACTTGCAGCATCTTTGCCACGATCATCACATGCAGGCCGGATATCGCAAAGACGTGTATCGTTCCGGCGTCCACGAACATTCTGCGGCGCGCGGCAGGGAGGGACGAGCGTTCGCCCAGCAGAAGCGCGCGGTTCATCGACGCCGCAGCGGGCGAGCCGTCAAGCCCGATTCCCGCGTTCCGGGACAGTGCGGAACGCAGGCGGGCTAGCGCGGCGGCAAGCATGGAGCGGGGCGTCTGCGTCCGTTCCGCCCCGCCGCCGCGCAGCTGATTGCAACTGAATCGCCTGCGCGCAAAGCGCCTGTCCTGCGCTTTCCCGCGCAGCAGCCAGCCGCGGCAGCGCCACGTCTCCCCGGCGAGGGGGCGCACGGAGCCGTCACCGCCCGGTATTGAAACCGCCACATCCAGCGGCCCCGCCTTGGAAAGAAATTCCCAGACGGGTTTTCCGCGCGGTCCGCGTTTGCGGATCGCGTCCGAAAGAACTTTGAATTCGCAGACTGGCGCGCCGTCCGGTCCAGGCGACGAAAGAAGGCGCTCCTGCGAATATGCGGCGCATTCCGTGCGCTGGGCGAGAATCGCTCCCGAAAGAAATATCGCAGGCAGAATCCATCCGCGCACGTTCCACCCTATGCACACGGCGGCGCCGAAAGCTCCCGCAACGGCCAGGACCGGCCAGAAACCCGAAGCGGAGGGGAAGGCGAACGCGAGAGCAATGCCGGAGAGAAAAGCCGCCGCCGCAGACGGGACGGGATGCATTTTCAGGGCTTCCGCGCAACTATCCGCAAAACGGCGAAACATTTTTCAACCCCTGCGGCAGATTTCCACATCTTCCGCAATCTGCGCCGCGAGCGACGCAACATCCGGAAAGCGCATCTCGGGGCGGATGAACCGAAGAAGCGGAACGGATATGCGGGCGCCGGGTCCGGGCGGGAGAGGGGAGGAATCGAGCATGTGGACTTCGAGAACGGGACGCTGCCACGCGTCTTTTCCGAAAGTCGGTGCAATTCCGAGGTTGGCAACCGCGTTTTCGGAAGCATACACGCCGCAGGGAGGCAAACACATTCCTTCGTACGGGATGATGTTCACGGTGGGGAACCCGATACTCCTTCCCGCGCCCTTTCCCGACGCCACAGTTCCGGAAACGGAGAAAGGGCGTGAAAGCATCCCCGCCGCGGCGGCAAGGTCTCCGGAGCGGATCGCCTCGCGGATGCGCGTGGATGAAACGCGCGCCCCGGCGTAATCCGCAGAAGGAACCTCGACAGTGTCGATTCCGGCGTCTCGCAAAGTCTGCGCGTTTCCGGCGGCCTTTGCGCCGAAGCGCCAGTCCCCGCCACAGAACACGCGGCGGATCGGGCCGAAGCGTCTGCGCAGGAATGCGATGAACGCGTCCGGCGGCATTGCGGCAAGCGCCGGGGTGAACTCTTCCATCGCAATGTCCTCCGCTCCTGCCGCGCGCATAGCGGCGGCGCGTTCCTCCGGCGTGGAAAGCAGGAGCGGTGCGGACTGCGGGGACAGCACCGAACGCGGATGGTTGCGGAAAGTGAACGCGGCGGCGCGCAGATGCAAGGCGCGCGCGTAAGACGCGAGCGATTCGAAAACGCGGCGGTGCCCCAGATGGAATCCGTCGAAGAATCCTGCGGCAAGCACGCAACCGTCGTCAGCGCTCACCGGCCGACCGCCTCCGGAACGGGAATGACGCGCTCCGCGAAATCCATCGCATTCATCGTCAGGAGTTTTTCGTACTGAAGGCAGCAGTCGGCGGAAAAGCGGCCGAAGGACGTCCGGCGGAGGGAACAGAGGACCGCTCCGCATCCAAGGCACTTTCCAAGCGCACCTGCAAGGGCGCGGGGCGAAGCGTCTTTGCCGCACTTCATTGAAAGTTTCAGGACGGGCGGCTCCCAGGAGGCAACCGCAATGCGGTAGTAATGTACCAGACGCGGCGCGGACTTTGCGTCGGTTTCCACGATTTCATAGGAAGTCGAACCGTTGCGGAGAATGGCGGAAAAACGCGGTTTAGACTCGAACACGTCGCCGCGGAATTCCGAATCGAGCACCGCGCGGATTCTGTCCACGTCCACGAGTTCCGCCTCCACTGCGGCGGTACGGAGGACACGGCCCTGCGTATCGGCGGTGTCCGTCTCGATTCCGAGACGCAGTTCCGCCTCGTATTCCCTGTCCGCGCACATCAGATGCTGCGTCACGCGGGAGGCGTCGCCGAGCAGAACGAGAAACACGCCCGAAGCGGCCGCTTCGAGCGAACCGCCGTGTCCAACCTTGGCGAGATTGAAACGCCGTTTCACGGTCTGCACGACTTCCTGGAAAGGCACGCCGGCGGGCTTGTCCACCGGAACCACGCCGTCTTTTGCGGCGAGATACGCGATACGTTCGAGATTTGCCATTTTCAGGAAAGCGGCTCGAAGACCGGACGGCGCGGCGGCGCGAAGCGCGGAATATCGGCGAGCGCGTCGGCGGACGGATCTTTTTCGCCCTGCTCGAGTTTGGAAAGTATCGAAAGCACCTTGTCGCCTTTGGCGATGGATTCGTCTTCCACGAAACGCAGGTGGGGAGTGCAGCGCATGCGGACTTCGGAAGCGATGGCGGCCTGAAAGTCGCGCGCGTGCTTGTTGAGGATGTTCAACGTCTTCTCGCGCAGGTCCGCGCCGCCGTACACGGAAACCCGCACAGTGGCGTTGCGCAGATCCTTTCCTGTGTGCACGCCTGTCACGGTGACGCGCGCGGAATCCACGTCGATGGACTGGAACACGCGCGGCACGGCCTCGCCGATGACGCGCCTCAGGAGCGCGTCCATTCTTTCCATGCGCGGAACAGCCACCGTCAGAGACTCCTTGGAAGCTCTTCGAGCGTGTAGCATTCCACGGTGTCGCCTGCGCCGAACTTTTCAAAGTTTTCGAAACAGACGCCGCATTCCTGCTGGCCGGTCACTTCCTTCACCTCGTCCTTGAAGTGGCGCAGAGAGGAAAGTTTGCCTTCCCAAAGCTTCTCACCGCCGCGGAACACGCGGTAGCGCGCGGAGGAAAGGAGCGAGCCGTCGAGCATCTGGCAGCCTGCGATGCGGCCGACTTTGCCGATGTCGTAGACGGCCTTGATTTCAGCGTGGCCCTTGACAGCTTCGCGGTATTCTGGCGGCAGGAGGTCGAGCATGGAATTCTTCACATGATCCATCAGCTCGTAGATGATGCGGAAAGTGTTTATGCGCACTCCGTCATGGCGGGCCTGCTGCTGGACGCCGGAGTCTATGCCGACGTCGAAGCCCACGATGGCGGCTTTTCCGGCGGCGGCCTCCTTCACGTCGTTTATCGAAACGTTTCCGGCGGATTCGCCGATTATCTTCAGCGACACCTTTTCGGACTTGATGCCGTTGAGCGCCTCGACTATCGCTTCGAGCGAGCCGCGCGTGTCCGCCTTTACGATAACGTTCAATTCGCGCTTGTCGGCGGACTGCATGCGCGAAAGCAGAGAACCGAGCGAAGTGGCGTCGCGCGCGGAGGAGAGTTCGGCGGTCTTGCGCGCGAGCGCGGCCTCGGACGCAAGCGTGCGGGCGCGTTTTTCATCAAGCATCACGCGGAATTCCGCTCCGGCCTCGGGGACGCCGGAAAGTCCGGTCACTTTCACAGGGGTGGAAGGTCCGGCCTCGCGGACGCGGCGGCCGTGGTCGTCTATCAGCGAACGGACTTTACCGAAAGTCTCGCCCACGAGGACGGCGTCGCCCACTTTGAGCGTTCCGCCGGTCACGAGCATCATCGCCGAAGGGCCGAAGCCCTGCTCAAGCTGGGCTTCCACCACGTATCCGTTCGCGCGGCGGTCCGGGTTCGCCGAAAGTTCAAGGACGTCCGCCTGCAAGAGCATCATTTCAAGAAGGTTGTCCACGCCGTCGCCCGTCACGCCGGAGACTTCGCAGCAGACGACGTCGCCGCCCCATTCTTCCGGGGTGAGGCCCTGCTTTTGAAGCATCTGCTTCACGCGGTCGGGCTTGGCCGCCGGGAGGTCGCACTTCGTGATCGCGACCATTATCTGGACGCCGGCCTGGCGCGCGTCCTTTATGGCCTCTTCCGTCTGCGGCATTATACCGTCGTCCGCCGCAATTATGATAACGGCGATGTCCGTGAGCGAAGCGCCGCGCTGGCGCATCGCGGAGAACGCCGCATGGCCCGGCGTGTCGAGGAAGGTAATCTTGCGTCCGTTCACATCCACCTGGTACGCGGAAATCTTCTGCGTGATGCCGCCAGCTTCTCCGGCGGCCACTTTCGTATGGCGGATGTAGTCCATCAGCGTCGTCTTGCCATGGTCGACGTGCCCCAGGAACGTCACGACCGGCGGACGCGGCTTCATCGATTCGGGCTTGTCTTCCGGTATCTCGTCGTCGGCATCGATCGCCTTGAGAACAGGTTTGCGTTCGCCGCGGTCGCGCACATGCTCCATCACGACCTTGAAACCGTATTTTGACGCCACTTTCACCGCCACATCCGGCTCGACGCGCTGATTGATGGAAGCAAGCACCTTCAACTGCATCAAGTCCGCAATGAGCCTGTTCGGGCGGATGCCGAGTTTCTCGGCGAGGTCTTTCACTACCGTCGCTCCGCGAATGGATATTTCGCGGGAATTCACGTTGATCACCGGCGCCGCCGCTGCGGGAGCGGCAGTCTGGATTGTCGGACGCGGAACCGGCGCCGCGGAAATCGAAACCTGCTGGAAGCCGGCGCGCGGGGCGGAACGCTGCTTGAGCGGCGTCTGGGGGGAGGGGCGGCCGCCGATTGTGATATGGACTGCTCCGGGGCGCGCACCGGGTCCCGGACGCTGGGCGGCGGGTCCGGGACGGACCTGGGATGCGCCGGGGCGCGCGGGCGCGCCAGGACGCTGCGGAAAGCCGGGACGCGCAGGCGCGCCGGGACGCTGGCCTCCGCGCTGCGCGGAAGGCGCGCCGGGGCGCTGCTGCGCGGC
>CACYEO010000086.1 GCA_902773475.1 uncultured bacterium
GCAGCCGAGCACACTGTTCGCGAAGACGCAGTGCGCGAAGCGATCGCATCCGAAGGCAATCTTCCGATTGTCGAGCGATGCGACAGCGCGAGCGCAATGCGCCTTCCCGGACGGGCGCATGGTTGGGTCTGTTATGGCCGCAGTTCCCGGGCGCAGAGGAACAGAAAGGGTTTGAGTGTTTGAGTTGTGAGTGTTTGAGTTGGAAATGTTGCCAGTGTGGAAATGTTGCCAGTTCCAATGTTGCCGGTGTGGGGAATGGGGAATGGGGAATGGGGTTTGATTTGGTGAAAATAAAAATAAATAAAAATAATTGCATAAAACCATTGACAACAGGAATAAAGAAATAGTATCATACCCGCGTCGACCAAAATAAGGACAATCAATGCCTGCTGAAAACTACATGAGTCTGGAAGAGGTT
This sequence comes from uncultured bacterium, assembly GCA_902773475.1. Lineage (GTDB taxonomy): Bacteria > Verrucomicrobiota > Kiritimatiellia > RFP12 > UBA1067 > CADCBS01. The sequence goes on from CACYEO010000086.1 coordinate 419, forward strand.
GCCGAATTCCTCGGCGTGACCTATCAGTTGATTTACAGGCTTGTTCGCTCCGGCGAACTGCCTGCGGCGCGTCTCGGGAAACTGTACCGCGTTTCGCGCGCCGATCTCGAACGCTATCTCGAATCCAGCAAGACCCCCGCCGCAGGCGGCGTGTGCAGCGTGTGCGGCACGGTCTACAAATCGTCTGGGTCCCTCGGCAACGTCTGCAAGGAAAGCGGTTGCGGCGAGCCTATATGCTTCGACTGCTGGAACCGTCTCGGCATCCGCTATTGCAAAAAGCACGCCAAGAAGTGAGAAGTCCGTTTTAAACGCGATTCGTCGAACGAAAAAAAGAAAGGAACGATCAAATGGGTCTCTTCAGCGACATCTGCCCGGACTGCGGCGCCAGGGTTTCAAAGCGCGCCAGATTCTGTTCAAAGTGCGGGCGCGGCGCCCCCGACGGGTGGTTCAAGTGTCCGCAGTGCGGCAAATGGGCAGGCAACGATTCCAAGTTCTGCCCGCACTGCAACCATCCGCTTTTCCCCGAAGAACGCATAGATCTCGCGGGCGGGGTCTGGGCGCGCAAGCCCGGGGAATTCGCGCGGCGTTTCGAGCTTGACGACGTCCGATTCATCAAAGAGAACGGCCTGCTTGTGCAGGAGGGGACTGTCGCCGTGTTGCTCGACGGCGGGAAAGAGGTGAAAGAACTCGGCCCAGGCCGCCACCACCCGACTGGAACGCTCCGTTCTATCAACTGGTTCGGCAATCCTCCCCCGCGTTCGGCCGTCATGGTCGACGCCGGGGAATGCATATTCAGGGTTGATTTCACCGGGAACAATTCCGGCGTGGGCGAAGTCCGGTCTGCGCCGCTGCGCACCGCCGAGGAACTGGAAGTCGGGTGCGTCGCGGAGATCACGGTGCGTTTTGTCGCCGGCAGGGCGGATAAATTCGTGGCCAACGTCATGAAAGAGTCCAGATCCGTTTCTGCGAAGGACGTATGCGCGCTTCTGTACGAGAACGCTCTTTCGGCCGTGCGCGATCTGTGTACGCAATCGAAGATCGAGGATCTGGTGAAGGATCCCGAACGCCGCGAGCGGTTCGAGGACGGAATAACCCGCGCGCTGCGCGAGAGCATGAAAGACTGGGGCCTTGAAATCGTCCGTACCGGCGCGGTCGAATTCTACGGCGCCGCATACGAGGAAATCCGCGCCAAATACGGGGAGCTCGAAAAGTCCCGCAGACTTGTCGAATTCGGGAAAGCCCAGATCGAGGTTCTCGCCGCCGCCGCCGACCAGGAAGCGGCGGAAGGCAAGCGGAACGCGCAGCGCGACCGGGAGATGGAGGAATATCTTGCGCAGCTTGCGCAGGAGAAGGAGCTTTCCGCGCTCGAACGCGACCGGGAGCTGCAAATCGCCAGGCGCGTTTCGCAGGGCGAGATTTCCGCCGCAGAGGCCAGACTCGCGGCCGCGCGCGAACTTGAAGAACACGCGAAGGCGATGACGGCGCTGGCGCACAAGCTGGAACTCGATCTGACGCTGCGCAACTACGACAGGGAGCAGCTTGTCGCCGACGCCGACAACAAGGCGAAGCTTTCGGCCATCGCCCGCGACGAACGCCTGAAAGACGAAAAACTCGACACCTCCGTCATGGGCGAGAAGCTGAGCCAGGCGAAACTGAACGACGAAATCGAAAGAATCCGCATTTCGCGCGAGCAGTGGGAGGCGATGATATGGCTTGATGTCCGTAAAAAGAAAGACGACATCAAGAACCAGGGCATGCGCGACAGGCTCGACATGTTCTCCGGCAGGGACGCGCGGGCCGTCGCAGCCGTCATGGCGCAGGAAGGCGATCCTTCCGTATCGAGTGCGATCCTGGGGCAGGAGGCGGAAGCGGCCCGCATGGCGCACGATGAAAACATGTCCAGGATCCAGGCCGGGATGACCGCCGAGCAGATTCTTGCGACTGGCGCCGCGAAGAGCCCCGACGCGGCCAAGGAGGCGTATGCGCGCGCGGCCGAGGCCGGAGAAAAGGCGAACGGGAAGGTGCTGGAAGAGCGGCGCGGGATGGATGCCGAAATCCGGGCCGACCGCGACAAGACCGAAGGGCGTGTAATCGGCCTTGCCGAGAAGGCGGTCGAGAAAAACACCACTGTAGTCCAGGCGCCGGCGCCGGTCACCAACATGCAGCACTGAAGCGGCGCTTGCAGGAAATGACAGACGGAGACCATGCAATCTGCGGAAAGTGCGGCGCCCGCAACGCGGCGGACGCCAATTTCTGCATGTCGTGCGGCGCGAGGATGGTAAGCGCGCCGCCGTCTGGCGCACCGTCCGCCGCCCCTCCCCCGCCCGCAGCCGCCGCGTTCGCGCCGGCCGCGGTTGGCGAAGGCCGTCCCTGCCCGCCGCCAGGCGATTCCGCCGTGCCGTTCGTTTTCGCCGTATGCTCGCCGGATGCGTTCTGCAAAGGGCAGGCCGGCGTGTTCGTGCTGCGCTTCCGCGCGCTCGCAGACGTGTTCGAAAGCGTGTCATTCGCCCTTGTGCACGGGCGGGACGCGGTAAGGAACGCGGCGATAGACGGCCGTCCCGGAATCTGGGAGCACGAAGTGATAATGGATGTGCAGCCTGAAACGCCCGGGCAGACCGGATTCGTTTTCGAAGTCCGCTGCCGGCGCGACGGATACGCTGATGACGAGTGGGAGGTCTATGCATCCGCGCCGGTCATAGTGACCGTTGACGTCGCTCCGGTGGCGCAGAATCTGAACATAGACTTGGGCGGCTTGAACGTCATTGCCGGACAGTCCGACCGCGCGGCGGATTCAAAGGCGGTCAACAACCAGGTTTTCAACATATCTTCGTCTGCCGTGTTCGACCCCAATTCCCCGCGGTACAGGAAGGGTGTGCGGGCCGGGGACTGCAGGATGCATTTGAAATCCGCGCCGCGAAGGCTCACGCTTCATTCGTCTTCTTCTTCCAGGACGCTGCTTCTTCTTTCGAAGAATGAAATATCGTTCGGGCGCAAAAACGAAGCGACCGATGTGTCGATAAGGTGTTTCGGCGACGGTGGAGAATGCGATATCCCGTTATCCAAGATGGTTTCGCGCAGGCATTTCGCCATATCCTACGACGGCATGGAATGCCGCATTTCCGATTTGGGATCGACGAAAGGCACGGTTTTCGACGGAAGAACGGTCGCGCCCGGAATGCCGAAAAGGATCAAGCCCGATGTGCGGCATTCGCTGACGGTCGCCATAATGCCGGACTTTTCCATGGATGCATATTGCGACCGTCTGGGCATAACGACGGGACTTTCGATAGACAGGACCGACGGTGCGCGGCAGCGCGTGTTCGCCGTGTGGCGCATGGGCGTGCCGGCCGGAAACGGCGGCGGGGAATTCGGCTGGAACGGAAAGTATTTCGTGTTCAGCCGCGCCGGCGGCGGCTGCAATCCGCTGCTGCCTGGAATGTCCGTTGAAATCGACGGAGAAACCTACGATGTGCAGGTGTACAACCAGCCGTATGGAACGGAGTGAAAAAACGAAAAGGAGAAACCGGATGAAAATCACGAAAAAACTGGCGGCGGCATTCGTCCTTGCCGCGATCGCGGGATGCACGACATGTCCCGTTTACAAAGTGAACGCAACGGCTGCGACGCCGGGAGCGGAAAACCTCGCGCGCGGGATAGCTTTCGACGTGAACGGCGGGCTGCTTGCAAAGGGGTATCCGATGCTCGCGCCGGGCGCCAGACTGAAATCCGGCCAGCGGCTCGTTGCGATCGACCTTGAGGTGGAACGGCGCGAAACGGCGTCGCTGGGCGACTGGCGCACTTACGAAGGCGTCGTGAGGGCGAGCGTGACCGACGGCGGCAAGCCCGCCGGAGCCGCCGAGTTCCGCGCCGGAGGGGAACGCGCCGACAACGAAACGGACGCCGAGCGCGGAGTGCGCGAGGCTCTTGCAAAGAGAGTCGGCGAATGGGTGGGCGGAGTGTCCGTCCCGGAAACCAAATGACGATTGCAGTCAAATGACATCCATAAAGGAGAAAACGCGATGAAATTCCTTGCAGTATTCGCAATGGCCGCTGCCGCCGCAGGCGCTGCTTTCGCCGATTGCGGCAAATTCAACGATTTGGAAAAAGAGGCCGTGCGCAAGGCCGCCGCGGAAATCGCGGCGTCCCTGCGCAAGTCGGACAAGTGCTCCGGGCGCGCGGTGACGCTGCTGCCCGTCAACGGCGACAAAGACGGATATGCGGAGCGTCTGCTCACCGGCGCGCTTGTCAATTCCGGCATGACGGTCGTTATGCCGAACGATGAAAACGACGTCCGTTTCAAGAGAATCCTCGCCAGCATCAAATGGGACGGCCGCCAGGTGAAACTTGGATCGGTGGATACGTCGACCGTGGACGAACTCGGAAGGCTCCGTTCCACGCAGGTGTTCATCGAGGCGGTTCTCGACATCAAGAGCGAAGAAAAATCCGCCAAGGCCGATTTGCACGTTCTTTCGTACGTGGTGGCCACAAAGTCGTATCTCGACGCCGCGAACGGGGTGGGCAATGCCGAGGCTCCGGCTGAGCCCCCTCCCCCGCCGCCGCGGAAAGCATGGACCGAAACCGCGGTGCAGAACGAGATCGTTCCGCTGCGCGTGAAGGTGGACACCCGCGCGAAAGACGCGGAATCGGAAGGCGTGGCCCGCCGGCTTGATACGGCGGTGCGGGGCGCGCTCGCGAAGCTCGGCTTCAGGCTCGCCGGAGAGGACTGCGACGCGAAAACCGTCGCGCTCGACGACGTCACCGTCACGCTCGACGTAGGGCGCTCCGTGTTCGACAAAGCCGGAGAATACGAAATCCATGAAGCCAAAGTTGACTTGTCCGCCGTAAAAAAAGCCGGCGCCGGAACCCTGCTCGTCGGAACGGCGGTGTTCGACGAACGCGGGGACCGCAAGCTCGGCAGCTTCGCGGCAGACAGGAGTCTCGCGGAGAAACTCGAAGGGCCGGCGGTGGAATGGCTCAAGAAGAACATCGTGCAGAACACCGTGAAGACGGCCGCCGTGCAGTTTGAAGTCCGCCTTGCAAAGCCGATTGCCGTCGCGGGCGACATGTCCGTCGTGGAAAAATTCATGCAGCCTTTCGCGCTGCTCGGCGGCGTGCGGCTGTACAGGCTCGACGCGCGCGACGACGAAGCCGGCATGCTTCGGTTCTTCGTCGTGTACGAAACGGAAAAATTCCCGGGTGGTCTGGTGCCGGCGTATTTCGCGTCCGCTCCCGAGCTTGGAGAACTGCTTGACAAGTGAAACCGCGGCGTTCGCGGATACAAATGAAAGGATTGCAAAAAATGAAAAAGACGATTTTGGCTTTGGTTCTGCCGTTGCTCTCCGCCGCAGCTTTGGCTTCCGGCGGGAGCGAAGATCTCATGCGCCAGACGGTTGATGCGGCGTTCAAGGACGTGCAGGACGCGATTGCGGCGTCTCCGGTTCCCGCCGGCGCGACCGTGGCCGTCCTGCCCGTGGCGGGCGACCGCGACCGCTACATCGCGGGACGGCTCAAAAACGCCGTGACCGCGGGCGGGCGCAAGTGCGTAGAAGACAAGGACGATCCGGTTTTCGGTGAAATCCTCAAGGAAATAGCCTGGGACGAACGCAAAGAAGACATACTCGACCCGGCCACGGTGCAGAAATTCGGCAGGCTCCAGGCCGCGCAGGTTCTGCTGACCGCTACCGTGCGCACCTTGGAATCGAACGAGCGATATTCGTTTTTCGAGTTCGAGCTGCACGCCACGGAAATCGCCACCAAACGGCATCTTTGGGGCGACGTGTTCGAAAAGCATCTCTACATGCCCGGGCTCGAGGACGCGGCCGGCGAGTCGGGAATCCCCGCGCCTCTTCGCGATGCGCTGGCGTCGGAAATGCGCGCGAAAATCGAAGCGTCATTGAAAAAATCCGGGAAACTTTCGAACATCGGCAAAGTCGCATACCTCCCCCTTGCGGGCGACTCGAAGGGATACGTATTTTCGATAGTGCGCGATGCGGTTTCGTCCACGTCCATGTCGCTCGTCAATCTCGACGTCGCGACCCGCGGAGAAGCCCGCATGCGCCTGCGCGACAGGCGCGTCGCGGCGGATGCGCTTCTGAGCGGATCGGTGCGCGAGCTGTCCGGGAGCGTGGTCGAGGATTCGCCCGCCGGAAAGCGCTTCCGCTACCGCGCCGAGGTGCAGCTGTGCATCGAAGGGACCGACGGCGCCGCACTCTGGAGCGATACGATATCCATCGACGTCGAACGGGAAGAGGAACTCGGCATCTGGGGCAGACTGTGCAAACTGTTTCCGTCCCTTGCAAGCAAGCCGTGGCTTGCGGTCGTCGTTCCGGTCTGTCTGGTCCTGGGCGTCTTTGTTTTCATATCCGTCTTGCGCGGCATGACGCGCGTGAGGTGAGACGGTGGATGTGAAAACCGAAACATGCTGCGTCTGCGGGCGGGAACTTCCGAACCGCTACGCCGTGGCCGGCCGCTGCGATGCGGACGGCTGCGGCGCGCCGTTCTGTTCGCTCCACTGGCACGACGGCAACGGGAAGTGCCCTGCGCACGGACGGGAAGAGAAAAAAGAATCCGGCAATCGAGGAGGAGAGGGAATGTCCGAACATGAAACGATAGAAGGCGAAACCGCCGCATCCGCAGTCCCCGCCGCGCCGCCGCCGCAGGCGGAGCCGCGTACGACCGGGAAAACAGTCGCCGCGGCCGCGCTGAAAGGCTCCGTCTCCATAGGCAGAAGCGCAGTCGCGTATTTCAAGAAACTGTGCGGAATACGCGATCCCAAGGCCGCGCTCGCGGAGGCGGAAGCGTCCCTCGCCGCGGTAAGAGAGCGCAGAGAGCCGCTTTCGGCGCGGTACGAAGAGCTTTATTCGAAGATTGCCGCCAAAAAGAAACTCCGCGACGGCGCTTCTCCCGCAAGGCGCAAAATGCTGGACATGGAGCTTCGCACGCTTCTTGCGGAATACAAGAGCATAGAGCGCGAGGTGTCCGCGCTGTACAGGAAAGAAGAAATGGTCGTCACGGTCAGAGGCCGCATGAACGAACTGGTCGTACAGGGCCTGCCGATGCCGCGCGTCGAAGACGTCGACCGCCTTGCAGACGACATTTCCGACGCCCTCGACACGGATGAAGACCTTGCCGATGCCGTGGGCGAGCTGGACAAGATCGGCGCGGGACGCGAGCGCCATGCGCCGAATCTGGACGAGGAACTCGCGGAATTCGAGGAATCGGCGCCGGAGGGCGAAACCGCGCGGCTCAGGCCGGAAAACCCCGCCGCCACTGTCGGGGAATGACGATCCGGAGGTGACCGAATGGCGTTGTTCATGAGCGAAGCCGAAAGAAGGCGCGATGCGCGGCGGCGCCGCCGCCGCGCTTTGCGCGAAGTCCGCAACGCCGTGGATGCGGCGAGGTTGAAGCGCGATGAAATATGCAAGCGCCGCGCGGATGAATGGAAGGCCGCGCGGGCTGCGCTTTCCGCCGGAGACGAGGCCGACGCGCGGCGGCGGCTCGAGTCGGTCAGGACTGACGATGCCGCGCTGAAGCGCCTCGACGCCCGGCTGGCCCGGTTCGAGGCGCTTGAACGCGAAATGGAATGCGCCGACGCCGATGCGGCGTTCGACGAGGCGTCGGCGTCTCTTTCTCGCTTCGTAAAGGCTCCGGAGGAGGCCGGGGAGGCCGAATCCGCGCCGCCGCCCTCCGTGGACGAACTGCTTGAACTTCTCGCCAGAGAACCTGAAACCGAAAAAACCGAAGGAACGGCCGGCCGTCCGAAACCGCCGCCGGCGGCATCGTCTCTGAAGGTGGACGGCGATGCAGACGCGTCGTCGAAATGGGTCGCGACAAAGCCGTCCGCCGTGCGCCTTGAAGACGTTGTCGGTCTTGACGATGCCAAGACGGCCGTGATGGACGCGCTCGTCAATCCCGTGAACCATCCCGACATATACAAAACGCTCAAGGTCGCGCCCGGAACAGGGCTTCTCCTCTACGGCCCGCCGGGAACAGGCAAGACGCTTTTCGCGAAAGCCGTCGCCAACGAAATGGGGCTGCCGTTCCTCGACGTCCGCTGCGACAGACTGAAAAGCAAATACGTAGGCGAGACCGAAAAGAACGTGGCCGAAATGTTCCGCGCCGCCCGAGCGCTCGGCAGATGCGTGCTGTTTCTTGACGAATGCAACGCGATTCTTTCCCGCCGCGGAGACCAGAAGGTCTGCATGGTGGAGCAGTTTCTTGTGGAGCTTGACGGGTTCTCGACGTCCGACGCGCAATTGTTCGTCTTGATGGCCACGAACCTTCCCTGGACGCTCGATCCCGCAATCACGCGCAGCGGCCGCCTGAGCGAAGCCGTTTACGTAGGACTGCCTGACGAGGCCGCGCGGCGCAGGCTGATTGCAAACGCGTTCAAGGACGCACCTCTGGCGGCGGATGTGGATCTCGACTCTCTCGCCGCCCGCACGGAGGGGTTCAGCGGCGCCGATCTGGCGGCCAAGGGCGGACTTTGCCACAAGGCCAAGACGTACGCGGCCCGCCGCTGGGTGGAGCGCCGTACCGGCGCGCCGGCGAAAGACGGCCCGGCGTGGGACGCGGTCGAGCGGGTGACGGCTGCGGATGTCGAAAAGGCGCTTGCGGGAACCGTTCCGGTCGCCAGTTCGGCGGCGGATATCGTGCAGCGCAACAGGGAATTTTCTCTCAAGAAAGAGGTGTAGCGCATGGCCTGGAAACTTGACGACAGCAGCGTCGGCCGCGAATTGAAGACCGGCGCCGGACCGAGCAAGAGGGAAAGATCTCTTCCTGCGGACGTCGCTTACGACGTGCAGCGCGTGCTGTACAGAAAATGGATCATCGCCGCGATAGAGTATCTGCTGAAGTTCGCCTTCTTCGCCGGACTGCTGTGGCTGGCGTGGCGCGGCGTGAAGTCGCTGCTTCCGGAAGACACCCCGGCTCCGCAGGCCCCGGCCGCCGTCCAGGCGGTTCCCGATGCACCGGCCGCGCAGGCGGCCGCCATAGGCGCGCCCGCAGTGCTCGGCCTCGCCCTGGCGGTGCTGCTCCTCCCCGTGATGACGATATCGTTCATAAGGACGATGGTTGCAAAGCGGTCGAACAGAGTGAACGCGTTCACTTTGGGCGTGTATACCGCGATAGACATGATCCTGGCGTATTTCATGGTAGGCGCGTCGCTTGAAACCGCCGTCTCCGCCGTGCTTTTCACCGGGGCGTCGTTGCTTTCGCTGATATACAACATGACTGTGATGAACTATGCCGTGAAACTCGAAGACGGAAAGTGAAAGGCTGGCAAATGGGCAGGCTTGACGAGATAGAAGCGCGCATCGACGCGCGCATGGCGGATATCGACAACCGCATTGACGCGATAGTCGGCGGGAACGGAACCGTGCCTCCAAAGGCAGGCTCCGCGGATACGCACAGGGGCTTCGCTCCGTTTGCGGAATCGCAACAGCCGGGAACCGCGCCTGGGATCCGCGGAATCGGGACGGCGGGCCGCGGGTCCGCGAGGCGCGTCGGACTGTGCGTGGGTTTGAACACCGTAGATTCTTCGGCATATCCAGGATACACCGTTCCGCCGCTTTCGGGCTGCATCGCAGATGTGGAACGTCTCATGTGCGTGTTGAACAGGCTTGAATTCGAGGCCGCGAAACTTGTGGACGGACAGGCGACATGCGCCAATCTCTACAATGCCGTCAAAAAACTGACTGCCGTGTTGGAACCCGGAGATCTGTTCGTGCTGCACGTGTCCGGACACGGCGGACGGGTGAACGGCACGGGCGAGAACTGGTGTCTGTACGACGGGCTGGCGTGGGATTCCGACATCGTCTGGCTGTTTTCGCGCTTCCGTCCCGGCGTCCGCGTTCTTGTCATAAACGACCAATGCCATTCCGGCGGCATCTTCCAGTCCCGGAAGGCCGATGCGCCGTCTCCGTTCGGCGAACTGTGCAGGGCCGACGGACGCCCGGCGGACTGGGACGCCGGCGCCGCCGTGGCCGGGAAGGATTTCCCGATGCTCATCCAATTCGCCGGATGCCGCGCCGAGCAGACCAGCATCGACGGACTCGCCGGGGGAACCTGGACCCAGGCGCTTGTCAATGCGCTTGACGCCGCCGTTTCGCAGAATGCATATCTTACTTACAGGCAGTGGTTCGACTGCGCGTTTGCAAGCCCTGCGCTCCAGCGCGGGCGGCAGGATCCGCAGTGGGTGGAGAGTGCGGGCGTGACGGATGAATTCCGCGGTTGCGCGGCGCTTTTCTGACAGCGGGGGCATTGCGATGAAACATGTTTTCGACAGCAGGGATTTTTTGGCGTCCGCCAATACTGAGCGGCGCGCCGACGGAATGCGGCCGGACGTCAGAGACGCTCCGGCACAGGACGGAAAGGTTCCACAGTGGATGACCGCATCGCTTGCAAGAACCGTGATCGTCACGCTTGCGATAGGAGCGATGCTGTATTTCGTCTTTCAAAACGAGTTCCTTTCCCGTCTGGGCAATTGCGTGCTTGCGGCGTTGTTCGTGCCTCTTTTGAGCGAACTCGTCGCCGGGCTTCTGCGCAGGAAAAACGTGCAGCGCGTTTCGGGCGTGCGCGCGATTGCGGCATGCGACAGGAAATACGTGAAATTCGCCTGCTTTGCGCATCTGCTTCTCGCAGCCGTCCTTGCGGCATTCATCGCGATAGGATTCTGGAACGGAAGGAGCAAGTCCGGGGCGGACGTGGCGAAAGTCTCTGACGGACAGCCTGCCGGGGCCCCGGCGGAAACAGCGCCTGAACCTGAAGCGCCCTGTTCCGGCAGACTTGCAAAAGCCGGCGCCGCGAAAGTCTCGCCCGGGCAGATAAAGGCGTATTTGACGCCTTCAGACGCCGAGGTGGAACAATTGTACCAAATGGTCGTCGCGGCTCCGTTCGTCGCCGAGAACCTGCAGTATCGCGACCGCCTTGCGAACATTCCGTTCGTGTATATCGCCACGAACGATGTTGTCAATGCCTCTTCGCTTCGAAATGTCGTGGAGAAGAACGGAGAAAAGTCGCTCGTGTTCCATACGGTGCTCTTCGGCGGCGCGGCGCGGTACGCCCGGCTCGTCGGCCTCGCGGCCGCTCTGCAGGACTCCGGACGCGGGGACATGCTCAAAAAGTTCGTGGCCGCGATGCCTAAGCGCTTCTGCGGCGTCTGCGACGAAGAGTCCTGCGAAAAATTCATAACGGACAACGGATTGGACGAAGCACTCGCAGACGAGAAAATCCGGCTGCGCGCCGTGTCCTATTCCTCCGGCACGATAATAAGCATTCTCGCGCACGAGTGCGGACATCACGCCCTCGGGCATCTGCTGGGCTTTCCCCGGAAAGAGAATCTGTCCATCGACCGGAACCAGGAGCGGGAGGCTGACTCTTTTGCGTCGTCCGTCATCAGTGCAAGTCCGTTCGGAGAGTTCATATTCGCGGGAACCCTGTTTTGGCACTATGCAGTCGCCATGCAGTCGGAGGACGGCCGGTCTGCGGCTGGCGACCATCCGCATTCCAGAGAGCGTTTTGAGAATTTCGTGAAATCCAACCGGGAAAAAGCGGCGGCGATGGGAATAACGCTGGAATGACTGACGAAACATTGAGCGATGCTGTGACGCTTGACGGCGGGAATGACCGGATTCTCGCCGGGCGCTATCGCATATTGAAACAGCTCGGCGCAGGCGGCATGGGGTCGGTCTGGCTCGCAGAGGACATGCAGTTAGACAACAAGCTTTTCGCAATAAAGATGCTGCCGCAGGTTGTCGCTTCCGACAAGGAAGCCGCCAACTCGGTCAAGCGCGAAGCGAAAGTCGCGATGAAGCTTTCGCATTCCAATATCGTCGTTTTGCGCGATTATGTCGAAAACGGCGGCAATCCTTTTTTGCTGATGGATTATGTCGAGGGCATGCCCCTGTCATCCTGTCTTGCGGATTGGGGACGGCTTTCTCCCGAAGAAACAATCGCTCTTCGCGCTCCTGTCGCCGCCGCCATAGACTATGCGCACACGCAAGGCGTGATACACCGGGACATAAAACCCGGCAATATAATCGTCCGCGCAAAAGACGTCACGCCGTTCGTGCTGGATTTCGGCATCGCGCGCGATGTGCATGAAAGCATGTCGCGAATGACCGGCAAACAGCCGTCGGGCACATTGATGTACATGTCGCCGGAGCAGATCAACGGCGAACTCCCCGCAAAGGCGCACGACATATATTCGTTCGCCGCCACGGTGTACCAGTGCCTTGCCGGAAAACCGCCTTTCAGCAGGGGCGACATAACCCACCAGATTCTCGACAACCCTCCCCCGCCGTTGCCTCCGGGATGCTCTGGCAGGCTTGGCGCGGCGGTAATGGCCGGTCTGGATAAAAATCCGGCTAAACGGCCTTTGTCGTGTACTAATCTGCTGCGGGGAATAATTCCGGACGGCAAAAAACCGCGGCGCTTGCTAAACAACATGCTGCCGCGCCCTTCCAAAAAAAGGATATTGCCGTTTTTTATCACGGGCGTTCTTGTTTCATTGATTGCCGGCGGTGTATATTACGGTTTGTCTAAACAATGGAAAACCAGTGATGGAAATGCCGTTCCAAAGCACGGCGACACGAAGACAATCACTCTTCCAGACAGAGCGACGACGGAAATGGTATACGTCGAGCCAAAGCACGGCGACACGAAGACAATCACTCTCCCCGGCGGAGCGACGATGGAACTGATATATGTCGCGCCCGGCTCTTTCACGATGGGAAGCCCTTCTTTCGA
>CACYEO010000087.1 GCA_902773475.1 uncultured bacterium
AACCGATCCTTCTCTCGTTTCGACCTCTGTCTCCACCCCGCAAAAACACCTTTCCGGGGTGTTCCACTACATATTGCACTTTTCCTAAAATCGCATACGAGCCGCACCGCGTTTTTTGCTATACTCCGCGCGTGAAGGACAGAAAATCCAGAAGCGGGCAGTCGCTCGTGGAGTACATAATCGCGTTCGCCGCGCTGCTCGCGGTGTGCGCGGCGGCGGCGGGACTTCTCTCCGCCGCAAAATGCGACTCCGTGCGAACTTCCGCGATTACCGCTTCGGAATATCCTTGAACAGCAAAACTGCGGAGGCCGCAAATGACAGCACAGACAGTCAAAGCCAAAAAAGGCCAGACGATGGTGGAGTACATCATCATCGTGTCTCTCGTGGCCATCGTCCTGATAGGCGTAATCGTGTACTTCACGCGCGGCCTCGGCAAGACATACGCCAATGCCACGAAAGTCCTCAACGAAGAGGAAGGCTCCAAGGCCGAACAGGCCGCGGAAAGCATCAACAAGGATTCCATCCGCGACATCAAATGACGTCTGCGCGGCACGCCGCAGACGGAGCTCCCAGGTGGATACGGCCCGCGACAGACGCCGCTCCGGCCAGGCGATGGTTGAAACCGTCGCCGCCGTGCTTGCGCTGTCTCTCGCTTTTTTCCTCGCCGCGCGCTTCTCTTCCCTCCTGAAAACCCGCCTCCTCCTGAGCCACGCCGCCGCACGCGCCGCACGCGCGCGCGCCGTAGGCCTGAACCGCTACATGGCGGAAAAGTCCGCCCGCGTCGCCGTCATCCCCGCCGCCGGCGAAAGACTCGTCCCTTCCGGCGCGCCCTGGGACGGCTCCGCGCAATCCCCCGCCGGCAGAATCGGCGACGCGGCGGCCGACATCCTAAGCGCCCCGGCCGTCAGCCCCGAAGCCTCCATGGAAATCTGGCGCATCCCCGCGTATCTCGCCGCGGAAAACGAATCTTTCGCGCGCGGCATACTCGATTACGCGCTCTGGGACAGGCTGTCGCTGTCGGAGCGCAGGTCTTCCGCCGGGGACGGCGGGCGCATAGACGTTTCAACGCGCTTCCGCGCAGGCTCGATCCTCCCCGCGCTTTTCGGCGAGGCCCCCGCTCTCGAAGGCGCATACTCCATCGAAAACCACTCCGCGCTCTACATGGAGGACGCCGGACTGTGAACTCCGCCCGCGGACGATCCGGGCAGATAGCCCTGCTGATGCTGCTCCTGCTGACGGCGGCGCTGCTCGTCGTTCTCGTCTGCTTCGACGTCTTCACCGCCGTGCTCCGCAAGAACGATACGCAGAACGCGGGCGACGCCGCCGCCCTCGCCGCCGCGCGCTGGCAGGCCGCTTCGCTGAATCTCGAAGGCGAACTCAATCTCCTGCACGCCCTCGCGCTGGCGACCGGCGAAACGAACGCCGTGCGCGGCATAAACGCAATCCAGGAAAGGCTCGCTTTCGCGGGGCCGCTCGCCGGACTCGCCGCCGCCCAGACCGCCGCGCGCGAAAACCACGCGTTCGACGATCCGCAGGGCGAAGAAATCCTGCGCGCCCACGCCTCCGCCCTGCGCTCGCTCGCCGACCCCGGCGCAGGCCCGGGTTCCCCCGATCTTCTCTACCCGGAACCCTGGCCGGGCGCATGGCGGGAATACGCGGACATGATCGAAACCGTCGCAGCCGGCGGCATAGCCGCCGTCCCCGGCAACACCCGCTACTTCGACGCCGCCGGCGGACACATCCTGCTCGAACGCGCATTCTACATGGCCGTCAACGGCCGCGACTGGTGCTGGTTCTTTTTCAACGCAATGCCCCTCCTGCGCGGCTACAGGTCGTTCTCCGACTGGCCCCCGCTGCCCGAACCGGACGAAAGCGACTTCTCGAATTCGGAGATATTCGGCCTTGGTATCCGCCCCGCCGTCGCGCCGCTTGTCATGTTCATGGACGAAACCGCCGCCGCGGAATTCCTTTCGGCCGTCCCCCCGGGGGAAACGATCGATGCGGACGCGCTCCGCGAATCCGGCGTAATGACGAACGCCGCGCAGAAATGGTATGTATACGACCGCGCCGCCTGGGGCCGCTGGGAAAAAATCGACCCGCAGGGCGAATACCGCTTCCCCGCCGCAGGACGCGTGAAACCTGAATACGACGTCGACGGCGCGGCCGCGGTATGCCGCGTACGCGCGGATATCGACCCGTCTTCGCCCGGACTTCCCCCCGCCAAAGCGGAATGGCTCGCGGCCGCCAAACCTTTCGGATACCTTGAAGAACCCGGCGGCGGACGCCGCGAAACCGCCGTGTCGCTCGGCGGATACGTCATGCCAGCGTTCCGCGCGGTGCGGCTTGTGCCGGTGGATACGGCGCGCGGAGCGGAGTTCAACACCGCGGACGCCTCATGGGTCGAACACGTGCGCCGCCACCTCCGCCCCTACATGGAACGCGGCCCGTCCGGCCTGCCGCCCGCAGCCGCCGGCTGCGTATGGTGCGACGCTCTCAGGCTCTGGGAACAGGCCGCCTTCCGCGAATACGGCCTGCGCTGGCTGGAAGTCAACAGCGGCACGTGCAGACGCAGCGGCGGCGGCCCGGGCGGACACGGAGGCAGCGCGCATGGCCACTGACGCAAAACCCGCCTCCCGCTCCGGCCAGGCACTTGTGGAGCTGGCCTTGGGGCTTTTCGCGATCGTGCTCCTGTTCTCGGGATTCTTCGCAATGGCGAAAATCATGACAGGCTCTCTCGACCTCCACGGGAAACTCCGCGCCGAATCCGGCTGCAGAGCGCTCGCGGCGATGTCCGGCTCGCCTCCGGAAGGCGGCGGCCGCTGGAACGAAGGGCCCGACGGCCTCCAGTACACGCCGGACGACTTCCGCGAAGGAACCGTCCTGCTTTCCGTGCAGGCCCTCGCGGAGAAAAGCGCCTCATCCCCGCGCGACTGGGAATACCCGGCGCGCCATTCCGCGCTTCCTTTTTCCATGATTCCGTTCGCGACCGGAGAACCCGCCTTTCCTGCCTCCTTTCTTGAAGCTTCCGGCGAAACGAAAGCCAAAGTCGATCCGTTCGCCGCGAAATATCTTTTCGGCCCGGACGAAGTGCGCAAGAAATTGAAAGTCCGCATGCCGGCGATGGAGGGACTGCTGTGAAAAATGCAGTCGCCGCCGCGGCCGCCGCCGCGGCAACGGTTCTGTGCGCGCGCGGCGAAGTGTTCATGCGCGGCGCAGGAAATCCGCCCGGCGGGGAACGCTCCGTGCTGTTTTCTTCACGGGCGGAGGCCGGCGTTTTCGAGGGCGTGTTCGAAGCCGCCCGCGCCGCCGGAGGATGCGCCGCGCTCGACGCCCGCGGCGCGGCGATGTGCGGACGCGCCGCACCGCCGGACGGCCTGGACTTCTGCGCGCGCTCCTACGTGGCGCGCGGAAGCGGCACGGCGCGCGGCATGACGATCCTGCCCGGCGCGGGGAACGACGGCGCCGCCGCCGTTTTCACGTTTGAAGGCGCAAAAAAACTCCCGCGGCCCGCAGTCCCCGCAGACATGCCGGACTTCGGGTTCGGCGATCCGCTGTGGTCGGCCGCGATAGAATCGACCCGCACTTCTTTCGCTTCGTTCCGCGCGCAGTGCCCGCACGAGGAAGCTTTCGCGGCGGCCTGCGCCGCCTACCGCGCGCAGGGCTGGAGCGAACTTCCGGGCGCGGGCGGAGGGTTTGCAATGTTTGCGCGCGGCTCCGCGCTGGCCGCGGTGTTCGCCGAACCCGACGGCGGCGGCTCCCTGGTATGCGCAGTCCAGCGCGGCGCGCAATAGCGCCCGCCGGGCGGCCGGCCCGCGGCCGCGTTTCTCAAAAACGCAGTCTGCGCCCGCGTCTGCGGCGGCCGGCGGGGGAGGAGGATGAAGACCGTTCGCGCGATGCAAGCCCGGCAAGCGCGCCGCACATGAAAAGCGTTGTCGCAAGCGACGATCCTCCGCGCGAAACAAGCGGCAGCGTCAGCCCGGTCATGGGAATCGCCCGCACGACCCCGCCGGCATTCAGCAGAGCCTGCACGCAGATGAAGGAAACTGTCGCCGCCGCCGCAAGACGCGACCGTTCGTCTTCCGCGCGCGACGCCGCGGAAAGTCCGCAAAACGCCATGATCAGGTAGATCGCGAAAATCGCTCCGCATCCCGCAAGCCCCCACTCTCCGGCCGCCACCGCGTACACGAAATCGCTGGACGCGACTGGCACGTACGCCGCAGCCCGCGCCGCCGATCCGAAATCGGCGCCGAAAACGCCGCCTGCGATCATGACTTCCTGCGCCTTGAGTATCTGCCATCCGGCGCCCGCCGGGTCGGAAAACGGATCGAGCCACGCGGTCATGCGCCGCGCCACGTGCGCCGGCGGAAACGCGAAGAAAAGCGCGCACGCGCCGCAGGCCGCCAGCGCCGAAAGCGTTCCGGCGAAAACGGAATGCGCGAATACCGTGCACAGCACGGACAGCGCGATTGTCGCGAGCAGCCCGAAATCGTTCAACAGCGCGGCGGACGCCGCGAAAAGCGCCATGCCGCCGCAGAACTTCAGGTGCAGCGCGCGCTTTTCCCCTTCCTCCGCTTCGCCGGACGCCGCCAGAAACTCCGCCGCGAAAATCGCAGCGAGCGGCTTTACCGCCTCCATCGGATTCACGCCCCCCGGCAGGAACACCCCGCCCCTGTAGGCGCGCCCGAACATCTTTAGCGCGACCGCCGCGGCGAGCGCGGCGAACGGCGCGAAGGGCGCGATCCGCCTGAACGCGTCTCCTCCGCGCGCGCGCATCGCGAAAAACGCCGCCGCGCCTGAAAGGACTCCCGCCGCAAGCGGCCCGGAAAGCCCTGCCGCCGCGCCGTCCGAAAGACGGATCTGCTCTGACACGCCGAAGGCCGCCAGCAGCACCGTGCAGAAGAGTATCGTTTTCCCGCCCCGCGTCACGGCGCATCCTCCTCCGCGTCGCCGCTTCCCTGCACGAAACCGCGCTCGCGCGCCTTTTTAAGAATCGCCTTCGCCGCCGGGAGCGCCGCTTCCGCCCCGAAACCGCCGTTCTCCACCACCACGGCGACCGCGATCTGCGGATTTTCCTCCGGCGCGAAACATACGAACCAGGAATGGTCGGCGCCGTTTCCGGTTTGCGCGGTTCCCGTTTTTCCGCACACGTCAAGCCCCGGGATTTCACATCCGCGCGCGGTCCCGGAGACCACGGCCTTTCTCATCATCGTCTTTATCCGCGCGGCGGTCCTGGCGGAAAACGGACGCGAAAAGACGCGCGCGGGAGCGTCGGCAAGAAGCGTCGGCGCCGGAATCGCGCCGTCGTTCGCCGCTGCGCACGCCAGCATCGCGGCGGCGAGCGGCGTGAATTGCAGCCTGCCCTGTCCTATCGAGGCGGCGGCAAGCTCCGCCGCATTCGCGGGCGGGGGCATGCCGCACCCGGCGGAGAGCAGCCGCTCGCGCCCGGAAGCCGCAAGTTCGCATTTCTCGCGCAGGCGCGTTTTTGCGGCCATCGCGTCGAACGCGGCCTTGCCGCATCCGCAGCCGAGTTTGGCGAAATACACGTTTGAGGAATGCGCGAACGCTTCGTCCATGCCGATTTTCCCGAATCCCGGCCACTTGGCGCCGCGCCGCGCGTACGCCGCGTATTCCGCGTCGCGCACGGGGGGAGCGCCGCGCATCGGAACGAAACCCGCGCCGGGGCAGTCTATCGCCATGTCTTCGCCGGCCTCGAGCGCCGCGGCCGCCGTGAAGATCTTGAATATCGAACCGGGCGGATACAGCCCTTCGAACGCGCGGTTCACGAGCCGCCCGTCGTCCGCGCCGCTTGCGGAGGACGGATCGAGCGGATCGTACCCCGGCGACGACGCCGCCGCGAATATCCTGCCGGAGCGCGGATCCATCGCGACCGCCGCGCCGGCCCGCCCCGCAAGCGCCTCGTACGCCGCGCGCTGCAGCGGGCCGTCGATCGACAGCCGCACGGATCCGCCCTCCGACGGATCGCCGGGCGACGGCGACGAAAGCGCGGCGTCGAGAGCGCGCTCCAGCCCGGTCGGGCGCGGCCCGAACACCCCCACGGGATGCACTCCCGCTTCTCCAAGCGGATATTCCCGCGCCCAGCGCGCGCCGTCTTCCGCCCGCGCCGAAAGCGCATCCCCGTTGCAGTCGAGGATTTCGCCGCGCGGAACCATGCGCTCCGCCGCCTCCGGCGACTGCCCGTAGCGGCGCAGAAACGCCACCATGTCCGGATTCTCCGCGCTTGAAAACACATTGCGCACGTGTACGCTAAAGACATGCGCGAACGACAGGGCGAACAGCGCGAAAAGTATGGCGAAGCGCGCTTTCACTTTGCAAAGGCCCTGTAGACTATGACAGGGCGGGATGACTTCACCGAAAACCCGCGCGCGCCTGAAACGCGGTTCAGCGTCCCTGCGTAGAGCATAGACAGATCGGCGCCTTCGAGCGGCCATTCAAGCCCGCGCGACGCCGCGCGCGTGCGCGGAAACGGCGCGAACACGGAAACCGCCGTCCCTTTGACGGCTTCGAAACGGCGCGTCCCGTCCGCTACGTCGAACCGGCCCCGGTCCGTAATCATCGAAACTTCCGGATCGAGCGCCGCGAAATCGGGCAGTCTGAACACGTTTGCCAGAAGATGGTCTTCGCGTCCGCCGCCCGCCCCGACTATTGCCATTCCGCGCGCGCCGCGCGCGTACGCGGCGGCGAACGCTTTTGCAAGATCGTCCGTCTCCTGCTCGCGTATGCGCAGGAACGCCTTGCCGAGTTTCGCGCGCACCGCCGGAGACGACGAATCGCCGTCGCCGACGGCGAGATCCGGGACGCGCCCGTATGCGACAAGCGCATCCGCCGCGCCGTCGCAGCAGACTGTCGCCTCCGCCGAAAGAAGCGCTTCCAGCTCCGGGCCGCCGGACGGGAAATCCCCGTTCGCGAGTATCACGGTGCGGAGACCTGCGAATGGCGCGCGCTTCATGCGATTTCGCCGTAGAGCGTCTGCGGGGCGGTGCGCGTTATGCGCACGTCTAAAAAGGTTCCCGGGGCCGGCGGCGCCGCGCCCGGTTCGAACACCGTTATCCGGTTGCCGCCGTCGCGCCCGCTCCAGCGCGCCGCGTTGCGCGCGGACGGCCCCTCCGCGAGGATTCTGCGCACCGTTCCGGCGAGCCGCGCGTTGCGGGCCGCGCCGCGCGCGTCCTGGTCGGCCAGGAGGACCGCGTCGCGCCGTTCCTTCTCTTCGCGCGGCACGTCGTCCGCAAGCAGGGCGGACCGCGTTCCGGGACGCGGCGAATACTTGAATACGAACGCGTTGTCGAAGCCTGCTTCTTCCATCAGCGAGCGCGTGTCTTCGAAATCGGCGTCCGTCTCGCCGGGATAGCCCACGATCACGTCCGTGGTCACCGCGAACTCCGGATCGAACGCGCGGAGTTTCGCGACCGCCGCGAGATACCGGGCGCGCGTGTATCCGCGCCCCATTTCTTTCAGCACGCGGTCCGACCCCGACTGCACGGGCAGATGCAGATGGCGGCAGACTTTCGGCATTTCCGCGAAGGCGCGCACGAGTTCGTCCGTGCAGCCCGAAGGATGCCCCGATGTGAATCTGATACGCTCGAGCCCGGGAATGGTCTGCAGCATTTCGAGGAGGCGCGGGAACGGCTCGCGGTATCCGCCGGGCGACGGCGGATCGTCCGGCGCGAACGCCGGATTGCGCCGCCCGTAGCGCAGCACGGACTGCCCCAGAAGCGTAATCTCTTTCACTCCGCGCGCGGCGAGCGCGGCTGCTTCCGCCGCGACTTCGCGCGCCGGCCGCGAATATTCGCGGCCGCGCACGTCCGGGACTATGCAGTAGCTGCACCGGTTGTCGCAGCCCAAAAGCACCGTCGTGAACGCGCGGAAACCGCAGTCTCCGTGCGCATCCATCGACTGCGGCACTTCGTCCGGCCCGGAAATTTCAAGCATGCCGCTTTCCCCCGCCAGCGCCCGCTCTATCAGGCGGGGTATCGCGCCGTATCTGCGCGGGCCGACCGCGAAATCCAGCCCGGGCAGCGCCTTGAACACGCTCTCCCCCAGCCTCTGCACCGCGCACCCCATAAGCCCTGCGGCTTTCAGCCGCCCCGCGCGCTTCGCCGCAAGCAGGTATCCCGTCTTGCCGACAGCCTTGTTTTCGGCGCGCTCGCGCACGGTGCAGGAATTGACTATCGCGATGTCGGCGTCTTCTTCCGACGCGGCCTCTTCGTATCCTGCGGCGGACAGAAGCGCGGCGACGGCTTCCGAGTCGCGCACGTTCATCTGGCATCCGTATGTGCGTAAGGCGAATTTCATCTGTTCAGGATTCCAGAAAACCGCGCACGGCGGCGGACAGCCCGGCGAGCGGAAGCCCGTCCGGGAACGGTACGGTGGAATACATCGCGCACGGCAGCGGCGCCCTTCCGTGCGTGCCGCGCACCAGCGACGTGTCGCGCGAAATCTTGAACGGATTCCATCCGTCCGCGAACAGTTCGCACGGATCGAAGCCGGGCTTGGAGTGGATGTCCACGTGCGATGCGTAGTCGGGCTCTTCGCGCGGCTTCTCCCACCAGGGATATGCGAACCACGCGCCTTTTTTCGCCGTCAGGCGCAGGCGCTCCTCGCCGCCGGCGGAAATGTCTTCTATCTCCGCCGCCAGCGGATCTTTTTCAAGGCATTCGCGGACTTCCCGCTTTTTCGACGCGTCGAAAATCTCCACTTCCGCCGTCTGGTGGTCGCATACCGCAAACGCCGCGCTGCGGTGGAAATCCTGGTACAGCCGCCCGCGCACCGGACGTGTCGAAAAAAGACCCGCCTCGCGCAGAAGCTTGTTGGGGAAGGACGCGCCTTCCGTCGCGGTTTCCATCGCGTAGTCGCCGAATACGAGAATTTCATACCCGGCCTCGCGCGCCGCCCCGGCGAGCATTTCAATCTGGCTGCGCACCTCCGCGCCGGCGCGCGCCGCGCGCTCCGACTCCGGCCCGTAGCGCTGCAGGTCGTAATCGAGACCCGGAAGATAGCACCACACGAACTCCGCGGCCCCGGGGGAGGATATGTAATGCGCGAATCCGCGCGCAATCCATTCCGACGATTCCACCCCGGCGAACGGGCCCCAGTACCGCCACAGCGCGAAGTCCCGCCCGTTCCCCGCGCGCAGCGTTTCGTAAAACCCGCGCGGCTCGGAATAGCAGTCCATCGTCATCCCGCCGCCGTGCCGGTGTATCGGCGCGGGCGACACCACGGCGTCCGTTCTTTCGCCCAGGCTCTGCTGGATGAATCCTATCGCCGTCCTTCCGCCGCGCGCCCTGAAGCCGTCCCAGATGCGCGGCCCGCGCACTATCCCGGCGGGCTGCTTCCAGAAGCACGGCTCCAAAAGCCTGCGGTCGAGCCACCCGTTCGCGCGCACTCCGTTCTCTTCCGGCCCAAGCCCCGTGCGGAACACTGCCGAAGAAACGCACGTCACCGCCGGACGCGGGGAAAACACCGTCTTCCGCTCCATTCCCGCGATCGGCCCCGGCATCGCGGCCTCGGCGAAATCTTTGCCCAGCGCCGCCGTCTGTATTGCGAGAAGCTTTCGCATGGTCAGCTCTTGAATCCCATCCAGGACGGCAGTTCCAGATCCTGCCCGGAAGGCTGCGTTCCGCGCCCGGCCGCCCGCCCGGACGACTGGCTTTCGAACATTTCCACGCGCGCGAGCAGCGCCTGGCGCTCCTCGGCGCGGCGGCGGCTCTCCTCCGCCGCCCTCTGCCGCTCTTCAAGCAGCGCTTTCTCGCGCAGCGAAAGTTTCTCGCGCAGCTCCGCAAGCTGCCGCGCGCCGGAATCGGCCTCCACCGCCCGCTTCCTCAGCCGCTCCGCCTCCAGCTCGAGCGCCCGCAGTTTTTCCGAAAGCCCGCGTATGCGCGTTTCGCTTTCCTGCGCCGCCCGCAGATTCAGCGCGCGCAGCGAGTCGCGCTCCTGCCGCAGGCGCGCGATCTGCGGATCGTCCGGACGCTCGCGCGTGGCGATGCGCGTCATGTCTTCCACGCCCGCGCCTATGCGCCGCAGAAGTTCCTGCCTGCGGGCGAGGAGCCTGTCCGCCCGCTTGTTCCACGCGCTGCGCGCGGCTTCCGCCTCGCGCGTCTCGGTCTCGAGCATCTTCGCAAGTTCGTCCGCCTCGTCGCGCATGAGTTTGTACACGGCGGACGAAACCGTCGCCGCGGAGTCCGCGTCCGGCGGAACGCGGTTGAGTTTTTCGCGCAGATCCTGCGCCTCTTTGCGCAGCTCCGCCTCGCGCACGTTGGACGACTGCAGGACTTCGTTGAGTTCCGCCGCTGCGGCCTCGGCGCGCGCCTCCGCCGCAGCGGCCCGCGCGGATGCTTCGTCTATCGAAACGCGCATCTCTTCGCGGACGGCCCGCTCGCGCTCGGCGGCGCGTTTTTCGGCCTCGGCGAGTTTCCTCTCCGCCTCTTTCTCCGCGGCGGCGCGCTCCGCGGCTTCCGCCTCTTTCTCCGCGGCGAGGGCGTCGAAACGCCGCTGCCATTCTTCGTCCGCCGCCTTCTTTTCCGCTTCGGCAGCCTCGATCCGCGCGGCGGCGCGCGAGGCCTCCGCCGCGAGCGCCGCGTCTTTTTCCGCCGCGGCCGCGGCAAGCGCGTCTTTGAGTTTCCCGGCCGCCGCCGCGCTCGCCCGCTTGCGTTCGTCGCCGGCTTCAAGGACTTTCGCCCTCAGTTCCGCTATCGTCTTTTCTTTTTCGACCAGTTCCGCGTGCAGCGCTTCAAGCTTGTCTATGAGTTCGTTTTCAACCGCTGCGGCCGCCGGACGCTCCGGCCGCGCCGGCGCGGCGGCTTCAACTTCCGGTGCCGCGGTCTCTTCCGGCGCTGCAATTTCACCAGGCTCCTCCGCCTGCGCCGCCGCTGTCTCTGCAAACCTCTCCGCCTGCACCGGTTCCGCGTTTTTGCCCGCCGCCGTGCGGGACTCTTCGAACGCCGCGATTTCTTCTTCCGTAAACGGAGCGCGCGATTCCACCAGTTTCGATCCCGCCGGAATGCGCCCGCTTCTCAACAGCATTTCGGCCGCATCCTTGTGGAACGGCCCGCGCGGATTCCCGTCGCCGATATCGATCGACCAGCGCATGTTCAGAAACGGAACGTCCTCCACGGGATGCCAGATTTCACAGTCTGCGGAAACGTCCTGACCGGGCATCACGCGGCCGATTTTCGCCCACGCCGCGAGTTCTTCGCGGGTCTTCGGCCCGTAGGTGGTTCCGTCCGTCCTGAGATACCATGTCTCCGCCATGTCTCGATCCTCCGGCACGGGGCGTCACTTGCGCCCGAAAAACGATTTGCGGCCCTTCGAGCCCATGCGTTCGAGTTCCTGCCGCGCGCGGCGCTCCAGATCGGCAAGCGACATCGAAGGACTCGCCGACGGCACCGGGCCGCGGCGCGGCGCTTCCACGATCTCCGCCTCGACCGTCTCGGCCGCGGGTTTCGCGGCGAAACCGGAAAGATTGCGCTCCAGCTCCGCCACGCGCGATTTGAGCGCCGTCGCGGAATCTTCCGTGCGCGTGATTTCGGACTGCAGCGAATCCTGCTGGGAGCGAAGCGACGCCACCTGCGATTCAAGAGTGCTCTTTTCCGCGGACCATACCGTCTCTTTCGTGTCCAACGCGGATTTCGCCGATGCCGCCTCTTCTTCCGCTTTGCGGCGCGCGGCTTCGGCGGCTTCCACGGATGCGTTCAGCGCGGCGATCTGCGCGCCGAGCTCCGCCGAGCGCGCTTCCGCGGCGGCCAGTGCGGATTCCGCGGCTTCCGCGCGCTTCGCGGCTTCGGCTTCGCGCGCCGAGGCCGCGGACGCGTCCGCGTCCGTCTGCGCGTGCAGCCGCGCCAGGCGCTCTTCGAGTGTCGCAAGCGTGCGGCGCGTGGTTTCGGCGCATTCCTCGTTCTGCTTTTTCATCGCCTCGAGCGCGGCGTCGCGCGCGGCCACCGCGCTTTCGAGATCGCGGATTCTGGCCGCCGCCGCTTCCGCCGCGGCGCAGGCGTCTTTGGCGCCCGCGCCGTAGAGCCGCGCCCCGGGGGGGATCTGTCCGCCTTTCAGATAGCCGTCCAGCACGTCCTTGCGCACCGGACCGTAGAATTGGCCGGGCAGGACTTCCGCCACCCAGTCGAGTTCAAGCTCGCGTATCGAAGAGGCCGGCCGCCATCCGTCCTTGCCGTTCTCCGAAACGCTCACTCCCGCAAGCCTGTCTTCGCGCGCAAGGGCGGCAAGTTCGTCAATCGTCTTGCGCCCGGCGTCCGCGCCTTCTTCGTCCCTCGCGAAATAGAATTCCGGACTGTCCATCGCATCAGACCTTTGCAAGCTCGGCCGAACGCTCGGCCGCCGCCTTGAGCGTGGCGGAAACCGTCTTGCGGAACGCCCCGCGCGCGGAAAGCGCCTTCATGCCGGCCGCCGTGGTGCCGCCCTTGGAGCACACCGCCGCGATGAAATCGTCGCAGTTGGCGCCCGTCGCGCGCAGATACGCGGCCGTGCCGAACATCGTCTGCCGGGCGAGAAGCGCCGCCGCCGCGGCAGGCAGCCCCAGCTCGCGCCCGGCGTCCGCCATCGCCTGCTCCATGTAGGCGTAGAACGCCGGGCCGCTGCCGGAAAGCGCGGTGACCGCGTCGAAAGCCTTTTCCGGCAGCCGCACCGTTTTGCCTGCCGCGCCCAGAAGCCTCTCGGCGAAAGCGATGTCTTCCTCCGTCGCGTTCTTCGCGCCTGCGATCGCGCTCATGCCCTCCTTCGCGACAAGCGCAAGGTTCGGCATCACGCGCACGATGCGCGCCTTCGTTCCGAACGCCTTGCGCAAAACCGCAGTAGTCTTGCCCGCCGCGATGGAAATCAGCAGCTTGCCCCCGTCCATGTACGGTTTCGTCTCTGCGGCGACGGATGCGACATCCTGCGGCTTCACCGCCAGCACAAGCACGTCTGCGGCCTTGGCCGCCTCCGCCGCGCTTGCGGTCGTGCGCACGCCGTATTTCTTTTCCATGTAGCGCGCGCGCTCAGGCGACTTCTCCGCCATCGTCACGCGCGAAGCGTTGAAACCCTTGACTGCGGCCGCGGCCGCAAGAATGCCCTCGGCCATCTTTCCGGCGCCGAGAAACCCGATGCTTGTTTTCATGCCGCGAGTTTACCACATCCCCCTCCCGCCGTCACCGCCCCCCAACTTCCACCCTTATCCCGGAAAATCCGGGATAAATTATCCCATATATCTGTCAAAGCCCTATAAAATAGGGACGAAATAAATTTAAGCGAC
>CACYEO010000088.1 GCA_902773475.1 uncultured bacterium
ACAACGAGCGCGCGCCAAAGGAAAGTTGTTTCAAACAGTTGTTTCCCATAATCAAAAAGCCAGACGGTGAATTGCGCAGATGCGCCCTATGCGCCTGGACGCCGGCGCCCCGGTTCCGCGAATATGCTATACTCGCGGCCATGAAAATCGCTGATGTTTTTTCGCGCGGGATGCTCTGCTGCGCAGCCGTCTTTTTCGCCTGCGCTTTCGCCTACGGGCCGTCCGGCGGCGACGAGGCCGGGCCGCCCGTGCCGTCAGTGGAACTGAAAACCGTCGCGACGGAAAACGGTTTGATTACGGTCGCGGCGTCTGCGGAATACGATGACGGCAAGACGCATGTGGAGTCGCTTTCCGTTTCGCCGGCCGAGGCTCTCGGCGGCGGACGCTGGCGGGCGGCGGAAGGCGCCGCCCTTGAAGTGACGGTGCAGGGCTGCAGCGACACCGCGTGCTGGGCGCCGCAGACATCGAAATGGGTCTGGGACGCCGCGCACGGAAGATACGTCGAAGATGGCGGGCGGCAGGCGGAGAAATCCGCGCCGCCGGCGGCGGAAGCGGCCGCGCCGGCGCGGGATGCGGAAGGGACGGAGCGCGCGTTCGAAGTGCGCGGCGCGTCCGGGTACATGGGGGCGGACGAGTTCATCGCATTCCTGCGGAACGAAGAGCATGGCGGAGGGATTCTCGAGACCGCGTCTCTCCCAATCCTCCTGCTGCTTGTCCTGCTTGGCGGATTCATGATGAATTTGACGCCGTGCATTCTGCCGCTGATACCGGTGAATCTGGCGATAATCGGCGCCGGCGCGCGCGCGATAGGAAAGAACGGCACTACGCGGCGCGACGGCGCGCTGCGGGGCGGCGCGTACGGGCTGGGGATTGCGACAGCGTACGGCGCGATGGGGCTTGCCGCCGCGCTTGGCGGCGTGGCGTTCGGGGCGATACAGTCAAACCCGTGGTTCAACGCCGCGATCGCGCTGGTGTTCGTCCTGCTGGGGCTTTCGCTGCTTGATCTGTTTTTCATCGATTTCACGCGCTTCGCGTCGCCCGGGCGCGGGCGGGCGGGATCGCTTGCGGCGGCTTTCGCGGCGGGCGCGCTGTCCGCCGTGCTTGCAGGGGCGTGCGTGGCGCCGGTGCTTGTGGCGGTTCTCGTGATGACGGCCAAAGGCGTCGCGTCCGGCGCGTACGCGGCCGCCGCGCTTCCGTTTCTGCTTGGCGCGGGCATGGCGCTTCCGTGGCCTTTCATCGGCGCGGGGATGTCGCTGTTGCCGAAGCCCGGCGCGTGGATGGGCGCCGTGAAGAAGATTTTCGCGCTGTGCGTTTTCGCGTTCGCGGCGTATTACGCATGGATCGCGTACCGCGGCTGGTCGCCTTCGCGCGACGCGGAAAGCGAAACGCCCGGGACGTTCCCGGCGCGTTTCGTGAAAGCCGCGGAGGAAGGCAGGCCGCTTTTCGTGGACTGCTGGGCTACGTGGTGCAAGAATTGCGCCGCGATGGACAAAGTCCTGGAAGACCCGCGCGTGAAAGAAGAATTGGAGAATTTCGCCGTAGTGAAGCTGCAGGCGGAAGACATCGGCGAACTCGCGCGGATTCCCGGTTTCGAAGACGTGCGCGGGCTTCCGGCGTTCAGGATTTTCACTTTCCCCGGGGCGAAGGCGGGCGGCGCGGAAGGCGGCGCGCGGTGAACGTCCTCGTGCTGGGAGCCGGGCGGTCCGGGAAGGCCGCGGAAAAACTTCTTGCGCGCACGGGGTGCGACAGTGTCGTCCTCGACGGCGACATGCCGCTGCCGGAAGGACGGTGGGCGTTCGCCGTGGCGTCGCCGGGCATTCCGGCGGACCATCCGTGGATCGCGGAATGCGAACGCAGGAACATACCCGTGTCGAGCGAGCTTGAGCTGGGCGCCGCGCATTTCCGCGGCAGGATGCTGGCCGTCACGGGGTCGAAAGGCAAGTCGAGCGTCGTCAAGCTTGTCGCGGACACTCTGAATCTTGCCGGGCGCGGCGCGGTCGCCTGCGGCAATTACGGCAAGCCGCTATGCGAAGTCGTCACGGACGGCGGCGCGACGGAGTGGGCGGTGGCGGAAGTGAGTTCGTTCCAGATGGAGCAGACGCGCATCTTCCGTCCGGAAGCCGCCGCGATGCTGAATTTGCAGGCGGACCATCTGGACCGCCACGGCGACATGTTCACCTACATGACGCTGAAGCTTGCGCTTCTGCGCGGCATGGACGGAGGGCTTGCGCTGCTGCCCGCGGATTTTCCGGTGCGCGACGGAATCGGGCGGAAGACGCGGCTTGAAACGTTCGGGCCGGCGGACGGGCCTGCGCGCGCGGACTGGCGCTGGTCGCCGGGGATTGTCGAAGGGCCCGGCGGATTCCGCGCGACAGTCGCCGGATCGTATTTCGACAACGCCGTCACCGGGCCGCACGCGGCGGCCGCGTGCGCGCTGATGCGCGCGGCTGGTCTGGGCGCGGAAGAAATTTCCGCCGGGTTCGCGGCCTTCGTCCCGCTTCCGCACCGCATGGAGAAGGTTGCGGAACGCGGCGGAATCGTGTACATAGACGATTCCAAAGCCACTTCGCTCGCCGCGCTGGCGGCCGGCGTGGCGGCCGCGGGGCGTCCCGTGCGCCTGATAGCCGGGGGGCTTCCGAAAGGCGACGATCCAGATTCTGTCAAAGTTGTGTTGCATTCACACGCCAAAAAAGTGTATCTTATAGGGCGTTGCGCGGAAAAGTTTGCAGACGCATGGAGAGACGCGGTGTCCGTAGAGACATGCGGCGACCTCGAAACGGCGTTTGCGGCCGCTTCGCGCGACGCAGATCCCGGAGATGCCGTACTGCTTTCTCCGGGGTGCGCCAGTTTCGACCAGTACAAAAGCTACGGCGAGCGCGGCGATGCGTTCAAGGCTCTGGCAAGGGCTTTGGGCGGCGCGGCGGGAACCTGCAAACAAGGATGAGACAATGAAGAAAATAGGAATGCCCATCGGCATAGCAACGGCAGTGCTCTGCGCCGCCCTCCAAGGCTGCAAAGACCCCGCAAAAGTCCCGGCCTCGAACGGCCCCGCCCCTACTGCGATTCCCGCCGACGGCGGGACGATCGCGCCGGTCCCCGTCGAACCCGATCCGTTCAACATCGACGAGCCGGTCGCGGTCAAGCCGGTCAAGCCCGTCAAGCCGGTGAAACCGGTCAAGCCCGCCCCGGCGGTCAAACCCGTCAAGCCCGCCGCCGCGCCCGCGGTCAAGCCGGTGGCTCCGCTTGCGTCCGCGCCTGCGGCGACGACGTATGTCGTGAAGAAAGGCGACATGCTTTCGAAGATCGCCAAAGCGAACAAGTGCAGGTTGGAGGATATCGTCTCCGCCAATCCCGGAATCCGCCCCGACCATATCGTTCCCGGACAGAAGATCGTCATTCCGGCGGCGTCCGCCGCGCCGGCGAAAGCCGCGCCCGCGCCTGCGGCCAAGCCCGCCGCCGCACCCGCCGCCAAGCCCGCCGCTCCCGCGGCCGGCGCCGGCGAGTATGTCGTGAAGGAAGGCGACGCGCTTTCGAAGATCGCCAAGGCGAACGGCACCACAGTTGGCAAGATCCGCGAGTTGAACGGTCTTCAGGGCGACATGATCCGCGTTGGACAGAAGCTCAAGCTACCCGCGGCGGGAGCGGCCGCCGCCGCGCCTGCGCCCGCCGCAGCCGCGGCGAAACCGCAGGACAAGAATCAGGCTGCGGCCAAGCCCGCCGAGAAGCCCAAGAAGACCGAAAAACCGGCGCCCGCGGATGCCAAGCCCGCAGAACAGCCGGCCTCCAAGGTCGACAGCGTCGCCGCCACGGTCGTTGAACCGCCGGCGGACGAAGGCCAGTACAAGCTGTACACCGTTCTCGACGGAGAAGACGTGTTCGGCGTTGCGGTGAAGTTCGGCGTGACGACTGCGGCCATCCGCAGCCTCAACAATCTCCAGGACAACACCAGCCTTCGCGCCGGCCAGGTGCTGAAACTTCCGCCGGACGCCGAAGCCCCCGGCAACTGATGCCGGGACCGGTTCCGAGGCGAAGTCCGGCGATTGGCGCGCACATGCGTTGCGCGGCGTTTTCGCCGGACTTCTCTCTTTCAAGGACAGGATGAAAGCCGCCCTCACCGTTCTGCTGAATTCCACCGTGCTCCTGACGGGGTTCGGGCTTGTCGCGCTTGCAGGCGCGGGCGGGGCGCGTTCGCTTTGGGAGACGCGCAACGCGCCGGGCGGCCCCACTCCGTACTATTTTCTTTACAAGCAGCTCGTATGGCTGGGCATATCGCTGGTCCTGGGCCTGATGGCGGCGTTTGCCGACTACCACCGCCTGAAAACGAAAAAATGGCTGATGCCGGCGATCTTCGGGGCGGTCGCGTTCCTGCTTGCGCTTACCGTGCTGCCGCGCCTGCACACGTCGCTGGAAGCCCCGCTCAGATTCCTCACCCGCAGCATAAAAGGCTCCTACCGGTGGCTTGACTTCAAAGTCATCCGTCTGCAGCCCGGGGAACTTTCGAAACTCGCGATCGTGGCGAGCCTCGCCGTGTGGCTCGACAAGATAGGCGGACGCGTGCAGTCGCTGATGAAAGGCGTGATATGTCCGGCGGGGATGCTCGTGGCGTTCGCGGCGCTTCTCGTGGCCGAGCCGGACTACGGCTCGACGATGGTGGTGTGCGTTCTCGGCTTCGTGCTCATGCTGTACAGCGGGGTCAAGCTTTTCCACGTGGCGGGGCTGGGCGTGGCGATGGTCGCCCCGATTTCCGCCCTGATCGCGCTGAACGACAACCGCCGCCAGCGGCTTCTGGCATGGCTCGCGGGAAACGAGAGCGGAGACGCCGGATCGAAGTCCCAGTCCGTGTACCAGCTAAAGCAGGCGACGCGCGCGATAAGCAACGGCGGCGTATCGGGCCTGGGCTACGGAGAGTCGATGCAGCAGTATCTGTACCTCCCCGAGGCGCACACCGACTTCATATTCGCCATCGGCGCGGAAGAATGGGGATTGTGGTTTTCGGCCGGGACGGTGGTTCTTTTCACCGCGTGGTTCTGCGCGGGGATCTATGTGGCCACGCACGCGTCGGACAGGCTGGGGCGGCTTCTCGCGTTCGGCATGGCGTATCTTGTGGGGTTCCAGGCCGTATTCAACATTTCGGTCGTCTGCGGCACCGTTCCCACCAAGGGGCTCGCCCTGCCGTTCATGAGCTACGGCGGCACGAACCTGATGACCGCGTTCATCGCGACGGGCGTGATATTCGGCGTGGGCTGGCGCACGATGCGCGAAGGCCGCGTTCCGGGCGCATCGACGATAATGAGAATCTGAGGAGGCCGCCGTGCGCATACTTTTAGTGGACAATCTGATGATCCGGCGCTGGGGCAATCTCCGCATGGGCCCGGGGCGCAAGCTCGCCTGCGGCGCGGTGCGCAACGACTGGCGCATCTGCGAGTTCTCCGACCGCGACATGGCGCGCCTGCTGGCGCCGGCCGGCATCCGCGCGATAGGCGGCATGATCGCAAACCGCAAACTCGTCAAGACCGCGAAGAACTTCCGTCCGGACGCCGTGATCCTGGGGCATTGCGACTACATAACGAACGAGACGCTTTCCGAAATCCGCAAGGCGCTGCCGGGCGCGAAGATCGCGCATTTCAACGTCGATCCGCTCTGGCAGGAGTCCACCGCCGCGCAGATGGAGCGCCGCATGGAATCGTGCGACGCGCTTTTCGCGACGACGGCCGGTCCCGTCCTGCGGAAATGGAAGACCGCGCGCAACGCCGTCGCCTTCATGCCGAACCCCTCCGACACTTCGATGGAGTGCGAAGACAATTCGCTCAAGAAATCGTTCGCGCGCGACGTCTTTTTCGCGGGCAACCCGCGTCCGTCCGACCCGCGCATGGCGCTTGTCCGCGAACTGCGGGAAAGGCTGGCCGGCAGATGCCGGTTCGACGTGTTCGCGATGGAAGGCGCGCCGCAGATATGGGGCGCGGAATACGAACGGGTCCTGGCCACCACGAAAATGGCGCCGAACATCAACCGCCGCGAAGGCGACAAGTGGTATTCGAGCGACCGCATGGCGCATTTGATGGGCTACGGCATACTGACTTTCATATCGGACAAGGGGTCGTACCAGGATTTCTTCGCGCCGGACCGCGAGGCGGTCTACTATTCGTCGGCGGAGGAGCTGGCGGACAAGATTCTTTTCTACATGGACCGCGATCCGTCGCGCGCCGCGGTTGCGCACGCGGGGCGCGAAAAATACCATGCGATTTTCGGCGGGGCCGACGTTTTGCGGTTCATGGTGGAAACCATGTTCGGCGACGAGTATTCGCGTCCCTATCCCTGGCGTTCGGAAGTCTACCGCTGAGATTTTCCGGTTTTCGACGGGCGCATCTGTGTTTTTCACCCTGCCGGTTTGAGATTGGAAACAACCGGAACAACTGGAAAAAACAACGAGCGTACGCCAAAGGAAAGTTGTTTCAAACAGTTGTTTCCTATCATCAAAAAACTATGCGGTGAATTACACAGATGCGCCCGTTTTCGATTTTTTTGTTACGGCCAACGCATCAAAAATTCCTTCTTCCCGCTGACGCGAGGTAGAACGAATTTTTGATGCGTTGGAAGTGTTCCAGCAGCCAGTAACCAGCAGCCAGTGAGGGGGGGCGTGTCTGCCCATTGGGCGCTGGATTGCTGGTTGTTGGTTGCTGAGACGTTTCCAACGCATTAAAAACGATTCAGGGGCCCCAAAGGGGAAGAATCGGCTTTTAATGCGTTG
>CACYEO010000089.1 GCA_902773475.1 uncultured bacterium
TCGAGAAATGCCGCCCCTTCATCGTCCGGGGAAGGCGCAGCAAACACACGCTTGATTTCGCCGAGCGGTTCGGCATACCGGACGGAGCTGGATTTCCAGAGGGAGCATTCCGGGCCGAGCATGTTGTCGTACGTCCGGTACAGCTGGAAATAGTATTCGTCCCTGCCGTTCACGACAAATGGCAGTTTCGGTTCCGCGGAAAGCGGCAGATACATGTATTGTGAATCTATCGCCACTTTGAGCGACGGTTCCGATTCAGGCTTTTCCACTCTGTGCGAAAGACGTGCGTCTTTCGTCAGCACGGAACCGTCATCGCCCTTGAGCCCGGCGGAAACGGTCACGGTGTAGTTCGAACCCGGGATGAAATCGCCCTCGAGCGACAGACCGCCGTAATTCGAGTTGTAGACCTTGAGAGATTCCACTTTTGGAGACACGGTTATCACACTGTTGGACAGCGAAGAACTTTCAATGCGGACACTGTTGTTTGCGGCGTCTGCGAAAAACAGGGAGAGTCTGGTTTTCCAAGCGCCTTTCTTCCCGTTTTTCGGCGCGATGCGCTCGACGTGTGATTCTATGTTGTTGAAGAACAGCCTGTCCGGGTCTGCGAAGACCGGCAGGAACGCGAGAGCCGCCAGGGCGGCGATTTGTTTTTTGCGCGACATTTTACGCACCTTTCTTGTTTGACGAAAATCTGCGCGCGCGCGCGGAAAGCGGTGTCTGCGGCGGCGCGCGGAAGAGGTTGGGGAAACTAAGATGACGAATCTGACAAAATTCTTTCCGCTGCGCCGGGAATTTTCATCGAGACGCGGTATTTGGCAACCGTGCGGCGCGCGATATGGACGCCTTTCTCCTTCAGGATGCCCGAAATCGCGAGGTCGGACAGCGGGTGCGCCTTGTTTTCGGAATCTATCGCCCTGCGGATCATTTCCTTCACGGCGCCGGACGACATCCCGCCGCCGCCGTCCGCCGGAAGGCCCGCCGGGAAAAACATCCGCATTTCAAAGAGCCCCCACGGGGTGGAAGCGTATTTGCCTTTGACCGTGCGCGACACCGTAGACTCGTGGAGCCCTGTTTTGGCGGCTATGGCGAGCCTGCTGAGGGGCCGCAGCTTCGTTTTGTCGCCGGTCTTGAAGAATTCCTTCTGCCCGTCGACGATGCATTGCGCCACGCGCAGAACCGTGTCTGCGCGGTTTTCAACCGCCTCCACCAGGCTTATTGCCGCGTTTATGCGGTTGCGCACGTATTCCCGCTCCTCGCGGGTGGCGTCTTTGCGGCGCGCAAGCGCCTTGAAACGCTCCGAGAACCGTATTTCGGGGATTTCGCGCGAATTGACGCGCACGGCCGGTTCGCCGTCCGGTCCTACGGTCACGAAAATGTCGGGCGAGATTTCCTGCGGCGTCTCGCCGCCGTCGTCGAATCCGGCAGCCGGGGAAGGATCGAGTTTCCGCAGCGCGGCGAGCGCCGCCGCGAAGCGTTCCGGCGTCATTCCGGAAAGCCGTTTGGCTTTTTCAATCCGCGCGGCGGGGGATTCGTTTTCCCCGACGGGGTCGAATAGCGGCCCGTTCAGCATTGCGCGCACGTCTGCGCGGGCGGACTGCGGGATTTCGGCGAGCCGGCCGAGGAGATACTCGCGCGGGGTCTTCGAGCCGCATCCCGGCGGATCGAGCCGTTTCAGCACGGCGAGCACTTCGTCGACATGCTCCGCCGCCACGCCGTGGATCATTACGATATCCGGCACCGAACCCCGGAAATATCCTGAGGAATCGATGTTGCCGACAAGCACGCGGGCGAGCGGCATGTCGCGTTCGGGCAGGCCGGAGACGGGCAGCTGGGCGAGAAGATGTTCCTGCAGCGAGCGCGGCCTTTTCAGGCGCGAATCGAGAAACCTCGTTCGGCGGGAATCCTCCTCCTCGTCGCCGGAGGCGTTTTCAAGCCCGGAAAGGAAGCGGTCGCGGTATCCGTCGTCCGCCGAAAGAATCGCTTCGGCCCGGTCCGGGGTGTCGTCGAAATTCAATTCCCTGTCAGCCGGCGAATCCGCGTTGTGTTCGTCCGGGGCGACGGCGGACAGCGGTTCGGCGCGGTCGCCGTACCGGATGTCTTCGATGGCGGGGTTCGCAACCATCTCGCGGGCCAGTTCTGCGCGCAGTTCCGGCGCGGCCATTTCGAGCAGTCTAAGGGAAGCGCGCATTTTCATCGTCAGATTTAGCGCCTGGCGCTGCATCTGCGACTGCGTTCCCCCGATTCCCATTCTCAAATTGTCGCCGTCCATTGTGCCTTGCGCGCAATTATAGCAAAGGCGGGCGGGGCGTGGACACGGGATTTTTGCGTCCGCAGGCGCGCCGTCGGGAGCGGGCCGCCCGGTGGTCGGCCCCTGCCGACCCAAACACTTGTAAAATGTTGCCAATGTGAAAATATCCAATTCCAATACCAATTCTCAATTGGAAATTGGCAACACTGGTACTGGCAA
>CACYEO010000090.1 GCA_902773475.1 uncultured bacterium
GCCCGCAGGCCAGGGCGGCCTCTTCGAAGGGCCGTGGATTATGATGCTCCTCCTCGTGGCGATCTTCTACTTCATGATGATCCGCCCGCAGCAGCGCAAGGAAAAGGAGCGCCGCAAAATGATTTCCGAACTCCGCGCCGGAGCGAAGGTGCTCCTTTCCAGCGGATTCGTCGGCACGGTGAAGGAAGCCCGCGAAAACACGTTCATGGTCGAAATCGCGCCCGGCGTGGTCACGGAGGTCGTGAAGTCTTCCGTACAGCAGGTCGTCTCCGGCGAAGCGGCCGGTTCAAAATGATACGTCTTGGAGTCAATATCGACCACGTGGCCACGCTCAGGAATGCGCGCGGCGTTGCGTACCCGGACATAGCCGCGGCGGCCGCCGCGGCCGAGGCCGCGGGCGCCGACGGCATAACCGCGCACCTGCGCGAAGACCGCCGCCACATGCGCGACGACGACATGCGCATCCTGCGCAGATCCGTCAAGACGCGGCTGAACATGGAAATGGCGATCGCCCCGGACGTGATGGAAGTGGCGCTTGAAATAATCCCGGACGAGGCGTGTCTCGTTCCGGAACGGCGCATGGAACTCACCACCGAAGGCGGCCTCGACGTGGCGGGGCGTCCGCAGCAGGTGCGCGAAGCGGTCCGCGCCCTTTCGGAAAAGGGCGTGGACGTTTCACTGTTCATCGATCCGGACGAAACGCAGATACGCGCGGCCGCCGCTTCCGGCGCGCCGACCGTGGAACTCCACACCGGCGCGTACGCGAACGCTTCCGGCGGTGCGGCCGCGAAGGAGCTCGACAGGCTGTTCGCCGCAGCGGCGCTCGCCGGATCGCTCGGCCTGCGCGTAAACGCCGGCCACGGCCTTTCGTATGAAAACGTCGGAAAGGTTCTCGCAATGCCGAACCTCGACACGCTCAACATCGGCCACTCCATAATCGCAAGGGCGCTTTTCACGGGAATCGGCGAAGCCGTCCGCGAAATGCGCGCGGCGGTCGCCCGGTGAAATGGCATACGAACGCGGCGATTTCGGAATAGAATATTCCACGTCCCCCGGACGGCGGCGCAAAGATTCCGGTTTCGGCCCCGCGGCGGCAGTCGCCGTCGTGGCGGTCGTCGCCGCCGTTTCGTTTTCGGCCGTGCGCGGCTGCCGCGACCGCACCGGACCGCGCACGCGGCAGACCGCATCCTCGCAGGAGAAACCGTCCGGCGGGAATTCCGGCGAAACCGGCGGACCGCGCAAGGACTTTTTCGGCGTAGACGTTTCGGACAGAAACCGGTCTTCCGGCGGGCAGGAAACGCCTTCCGCGCCCGAAGCCGCGCCGCTCATGCCCGAAGAACCGGCGGCGGCGTTCGCGGCTTCCGGCGCCAGCGGCGATCTCGCGAGGCTCGAGGCCTCCGGCTCGGCGCGCACGCGCGTTCTCGTGCGGCGGCTGCTGAAGCTCAACGAATCGCGCGACCTTGTGGCCGCCATCGCCACTGTCGAAGAATTGCGCGCCCTGCCGGACGCGCGGGCCGCGGCGGACGATTTCCTCGCGCGGCAGCTCGGCGAAATGAACATGGAGCTGCTCCTCAGCGGACGCGAAAACAAATGGACGGCAGAAATCGTCCTTCGCGGCGGACATACGCTCGCGCGCCTCGCCCACGAACACGGAACTACAGTGTCCGCGATCGCGAAACTCAACGGCATAAAAGACCCAGGGCGGGTGCGCGCCGGCGCGAAACTGCGGATCCTCGAGCATCCCGCGTTTTCGCTTTCCGCCGACACTGCGGCGGGAACGGCCGATCTGACGCTCAACGGACGTTTCTTCAAGCGCTACCGTTTCGACGGCGGAAAAGCCGGAACGTCGGCGGAGGTGTCGCGCCAGGAGACGGCCGCGCGCGTGTTCGCCCGGCTCGGACTGGAATTTCCGGGGGAAGAACTCGAAGAGCTCAAAATGCTCCTTGCGCCCGGATCCGCCGTCGAGGTCCGCTGAACCGGCGCATCCCCGACATGCGCGCCGCCGCGCTTTCCATATATGGTATACTTTCTGCCATTCACTTTGCGACTTTCTTGAATCTTGGAGACCGGAAAATGGAAAACGGCAGAAAAGCGCTTGTCACCGGCGGCGCGGGATTTCTCGGCTCGCACCTCGTGCGGGCCCTGCTCGCCGACGGCTGGCAGGTGGCCGCCATGGACAGCCTGCTTACGGGAAACACGGACAATATCGACGAATTCGCCGGGAATCCGTCGTTTGAGTTCATAAAGCACGATGTCACGGAGCCGTACGACGGGCCGTGGAACCTGATCGCCAATCTGGCGTGTCCGGCTTCGCCCCCGCGCTACCAGGCGGATCCCGTGCACACGTGGGAGACGTCCGTGCTCGGCGCGCTGAACGCGGCGAGACTCGCGCGCAAAAACGGCGCAACCCTTTTCCACGCTTCGACGTCGGAAGTCTACGGAGACCCCGAAATACACCCGCAGACGGAATCGTACTGGGGGCATGTAAACTGCAACGGAGTGCGCAGCTGCTACGACGAGGGCAAACGCGCGGCGGAGACGCTCCTTGCCGACTTCCGCCGCCAGTACGGGCTGGACGTGCGCATGGTGCGCTTTTTCAACACGTACGGGCCGGCCATGGATCCGGAGGACGGGCGCGTCGTCACCAACATGATAATCGCGGCGTTGCGCGGACGCGACATCCCCGTGTACGGCGACGGAACGCAGACGCGCTCGTTCCAGTACGCGTCGGACGCCATAGAAGCCGTGATGCGCCTGATCCGCAAACCCCGCGAAGAGATCGACGCGTTCTGCGCGGCGAAAAAGCTTTCCGTACCGGTGTTCAACATCGGCAACCCCGGGGAGTTCACCATAAACGAGCTGGCGGACCTCGTACTGCGCGAAATTCCCGGCACCGGGTCGAAGACGGTAAACATGCCGCTGCCGGGCGACGACCCGAAACGCCGCCGCCCGGACATTTCCCTCGCCGGCGAACTTTTGGGCTGGAAACCCGTCGTGCCGCTTTCCGAAGGGCTGCCGCGCACGATTGAATATTTCAAGGCGAAATGCCTCTGAACGACAATCCCGACGGCTGGAGAACCGCGCTGAGGCTGGTCCGCGCAGTCCTTGACGCGGCGGACGGCGGCGCACGGGAAACCGCGCGCGCCGCCGCATTCGATTTCCTGCGCACCTCGGACCGGAAGCACCTGCAGTCGCTCGCGCACCTGCTGCGCCCGGGAACGACGCCGCGCGCGGTGCAGGCCGCGCTCGTCCCGCTGGAGCGGCGCGACAGGCGCGCGCGCGTGACGGACGACACGATGGGCGTGCGCGACACGGACGCGCCGGACGCGATCCGCAACCCGGCACGGTACGCGGTCGTCGCCGACAACATCCGCAGCGCGTTCAACGCCGGCGGGATATTCCGCACCGCCGACTTTTTCGGCGCGGAGAAAATCGTACTCTGCGGCTATACGCCGGGACCGGAAAACCCGCAAGTGAAGAAAACCTCTCTCGGCGCGGACGCATCGGTCCCGTGGGAACGGGCGGCGGACGTGCGCGACGCGATCGACGCTTTCCGCGCGGAAGGCCGCGCCGTGTACGCGCTCGAAACGGCGGATTCCGCGCACGACATCTTCGCGTTCAAGCCTGAAACGCCGTGCGCGCTGCTGCTCGGCAACGAGCGTTTCGGACTCGACCCGGACGTTCTCGAGTCGGCCGATGCGATACTTGAAATACCGTCCTACGGCTGCAAGAACTCGTTGAACGTGGTATCGGCGTTCGCCGTGGCCGCGTCGATGTTCCGCAAGGCTTTCGGCGATTAGCGGCGGAATCCGCGCCGGCCTTCCCGCGTTCAGATTAGGGCGACGGGGGGGAGGGGCCCGACAAGCGGGCGGGCGTATTCGACAAACGCGGGCGTGACGTCGTGGCCATTGCGGGCGATGAAGGCGGGCGGCATCGAACGCGCGGTCTTCGCCGCCTCCGAAAAAGCGGCGCGCTTGAATTCGATCCTGTACTTCTTTCCGGGCAGGCGGACCATCGCAACCGTTCCGTTAGGCTCCCCGGCAAGGGCGAAACGCACTGCCGCGGCGCCGGCCTCGCGGGCCTCGGCGGAATCGGTCGCCGAAGCGATACCGGGGAAGGAACGCTGGAGATAGCCGAACGTATCGGCGCGGACGCGCTTGATTCCCGTCTTGTCCTTGAGATATTTCGCAAGCATGTCGCCGAGCGCGCCCGTGCCGGAAAGCTGGAGATTTCCGTGCGAATCCTTTTCGCCGGCCGCGAAACGCGCGGCTACAGGCGTTCCGGAAGCGTCGCGTATGCCTTCGGAAACCGCTACGACGCATCTGCCGAACTTCTTCATCGCCGATTGCACGTCCGCCGCGAATTTTTCAAGCGAAAACGGACGTTCGGGCAGATAGATCAGGTGCGGGCCGTCGTCGGGGCGGACGCGGGCAAGAGCCGACGCCGCAGTCAGGAATCCGGCGTCTCTGCCCATTACTATATCGATTTTCACGCCGCCGAGCGCGCGATTGTCCAGATCGTCGCCCGAAAAGGCCATCGCCACGAACTTCGCCGCGCTGCCGTAGCCCGGGGTATGGTCGCACGAGCGCAGATCGTTGTCTATGGTCTTGGGTATGTGAAAAGCGCGGAGCGGATAGCCCTCGGCCTCGGCGGCCTCGGAAACTATGCACGCGGCGTCGGCCGAATCGTTGCCGCCGATATAGAAGAACCAGCCAACGTCGAGTTTCCTGAAGGCTTCGAAAATCGCGCGGCAGTCTTCGGGGGAGGGCTTGCGGCGGACGGAGCCGAGCGCCGACGACGGCGTGGCCGCGACGGCTTCGAGACGGGCCGGGGAAAGCCTGCGCAGATCGGCGTAGTCGTTCCCGAGTATTCCGGCTATGCCGTGGCGGGCGCCGAGTATCCTGCCGATTTCGCGGGAGCCTTTCGCCGCCAGAACCGCTCCGGCGAGCGACTGGTTGATGACCATCGAAGGGCCGCCCGACTGGGCGATCACGAGATTGCGTTTCATTTTCCGTCTCCTTGGGCGGCCGCGCCGTCCGGCGCGCCGAAATTTTTGAACACCGTCAGGAAATTCCTGTTGCGGGTGCGGCGGTAGGAAACCTCGTCCGCCATCTTTTTCACCATGAGAATCCCAAGCCCCCCGATCGGGCGGTCTGCGGCGGACAGGGTCGTATCGGGATCCTTGTGCGAAAGCGGATCGTAAGGTTCGCCGTCGTCGATGAACACGACCTTCACGCCGCGGGGCGAAACGGTGAATTCCACGTCCACCTCGAACCCGGAAGCCTTCGAATGCCGCACGATGTTGGAGAGGATTTCGTCGAGGATGATCCCGATTGCGGTCTTCACGCGCTGCGGGCATTCGCCTTCGGCGAGTTTTTCCTCGACGAATGCGGAAGCCTTGGCTATCGACGCCTGCTCCGGCGCGAACGAACACACCGAGTATTCGGCGGCGGCCTTGAATTCGAGCGCGAGGACGGTCAAGTCGTCGGCGGGGGGCGCGCCGTCCGCGAATTCCGCGACACGCGCGCGCACGGCGTCGCACATTGCGCGGGCGGTGCGCGGAGCCTCCGCGACTGCGGCGGCGAGCCGGTCCTCGCCGAAGAACCGCTCCTGCACGTCCTGCGCCTCCGTCACGCCGTCGGTGTACAGGAACACGATATCGCCGGATGCGAGCTGCAAGCTGTACGATTTGTATTTCACGCCATCCATGAACGACAGCATGCATCCGGATTTTTCGCGCATGAACTCCGGCTTGTCCGCGCCGGCGCGCACCAGCAGCGGAGGGTTGTGCCCGGCGTTCACGTAAGTCATGACGCCGGTCTCCATGTCAAGCACGCCGACCCATGCGGTGAGGAACATGTTGGCTTTGTTGTTGGCGCACAGCTCCGCGTTCGCGCGCGTGAACGCCTCCGCCGGGTCGCGGCACTTCTGGAGAATCTCTTTGATGAGCGTTTTCGCGTTCATCATGTAGAGCGCGGCGGTGATGCCCTTGCCGGAGACGTCCGCAACGAGAAACGCCTCGTGCGTGTCGTCCACGGGAAAATGGTCGTAGAAATCGCCGCCGACCTCGCGGGCCGGCGCCATGGCGGCGGAAATCATGAAATACGGACTGTCGCACTCGCCTGCGGGGAGCGCGGCGGACTGTATGGTCTTGGCGATGGAGAAATCCTTGGCGAGACGAGCCTCCTCGGCCGCATAGAAGCGTTTGAGCCGCTGCGAATATCCGAACAGCCTGTCGGCGAAAAACGCAAAACCGAAAATCACAACGAACAGCGACGCGCCGAAAACAACCGCGAACTCGTTGCGGGAATCGTAGTATTCGCGTTCTGGCAGCGCGGCCACGAATACGTGTTCGCCGTACAGGAACGCCCTGCAGTAGCACTTCTCGCCGAAAAGCGTCTGCGTGAAAGTCTCGCCGTACTCCTTGCCGTTCAGCACGATTTCGTATTGCGACGCTTCTGAACGGTCGTACCCGGTTTCTTCGAGCGTGGCCGCCTCGTTCCTGTGGCGGGAGGGGTTGGAAATGAGCCTGCCGGTCTTCACGTCCGCGCACAGATAGAACCCGGTCTTGCCGAAAAGCCATTCGTCGAAAATGTAGCCGAGGACGGCCGGCAGCATTTTGGCGAGACGGCGCTCGTCAAGTCCCACCTGCACGAATCCGTCGCCGCCCGGGAACGCCGCCCCGAGGTATTTCGCCCTGAATCCCGGATTGCGCGCGGACGTGCGGAAAGGCTGCGACACCGTGGCGACCGTACCGTTGGTGAGAGCCATGAACGCGTCCATCACGGGATCGCCCGCCATCACCGTCCCAAGACAGAGAGGATCGTTGGACGCGATTATCTCGCCGTTGCGATTGACAATGTTGACTTCGTCGATGTCAAGCGCCTTGGCGCCTTCCGACATGCGCTTCATGGTCATCGGCTGGACGTGGTCGATGTGCCGCACGGCGATACGCGCAACATGGCCGAGCATCGTGTCGATCGCACCGGCCACGGTATCGTGGAAATCTATCACGCCGTAGTCGAGCTGCCATTCCGTCTTTTCGCGGGCCTGGCGCGTGCCGATCTCCCAGACTGCGGTGAGTATCGCCGCGTAAATGCCGAGAGCGGCCGCGAATATCGCTATTCTGCGCTTCATCGCGTCATTCTATCGTAAATATCGAACTGCATCCGGTGATGTCGAACACTTCGCGCACCGTCGCGTTCGGCGAAAGTATGCGCATCGAGCCGCCGCACGCTATCATGCGCTTCTGCGCGCCGAGCAGCACGCGCAGACCCGCGGACGACATGTATTCCGTCCCCGACAGATCGAAGACGATTCCGGAAAGATCGGTCTGCGGAATCTCCGCCTCGAGCTGCGGCGACGTGTTCGTGTCGAGCCGCCCTGATATCTTGAGCGTGAGGATTCCGTCTTCGATTTTCTTTTCAATCTGCATTTTTCATTCCTTTCCGGGTTTTCCGGCGCGTCTTTTCATGACGAGTTTTCCGGCGGCGATGTACGCCGCCGCGAGGACGAACGCCCCGCCGGCTACGATCCAGACGTTTTCGCCGGCCGTTTCCTTGCCGCGCGCGACGAGTTCGGCGTAAGTCAATTCCGTTCCTGCGGAGCGGGCGATCGCCACGCCTGCCGCAACGAGTATGGCGTTCCACACGCCGGCGCCAAGCCCGGTGAACAGAGTGAAGCGCGCGAGCGGCATGCGCGAAAGACCGGCTGGAATGGAGATCAACTGGCGGATCACGGGGATCAGGCGGCACACGAAAGTCGTCGCCCCGCCGTAGCGGTTGAAGATTTCCTCGGACCGGTCGAGCGCCTCGGGCTTCAGGAAAAACCACTTGCCGTATTTTCTGAGGAACGGCTCTCCGAAGCGCATCGCGACCCAGTAGTTGAAATACGCCCCTGCGAGCGATCCTGCAAGCCCCAGGAGAAACGCCGCCGCGCACGCCGCAAACACGGAACCGCCGAACCCCAGCTCGCCGCGCGCCGCCCAGAATCCCGCCGGAATCATCACTACTTCGCTGGGAAACGGAACGAACGAACTTTCCACGGCCATGAAAGCGAAAATCAGGGCGAACTTCCACACCGGCGCGAGCGATGCGAGCTGCGAAAGAGATTCGGCTAATGCGTCGGACATCGGAACTTTCCTTTCAGAGTATCTGGAATCCAAGGTATTCCCCGCGCTCCGGACGCGACGGGAAGGCGATTTCGCGGGTCTCGTCCGCAGTCCGCACGCGCACCGCGGGCGGGCGGTCTCCGCATCCGTCGCGCATTCTTCCGCTCCAGGCCGCTACTATCCCGGCGGCGGCGCGGATGTCGCTTTCGGAAGCGGCGCCGGGGACGAGCGCGGCCGGTCCGACCATCGTCGCGGGTTCGAGAAGGACGAATCCCGGCGCGAACGCCTCCTGGAGCGCCTTGTTCTCCGCC
The DNA here is from genome assembly GCA_902773475.1 of uncultured bacterium. GTDB lineage: Bacteria > Verrucomicrobiota > Kiritimatiellia > RFP12 > UBA1067 > CADCBS01. Next base: position 8,422 of record CACYEO010000090.1, read on the forward strand.
GCGTCCCGGCCAAGTATCACGCCGGCGCCGCCGGGCAGACGGAAGCGGCGCGCGATCGCAAGCAGTTTCACAAGCCGCAGCTCGTCCAGACCTTCGTGTTCCATCAAATCGCGAAGGCGGTTGCCGAAACCTTTTTCGGTGAGTTTGCAGCCGCCGGCGGGGGAGGGGAAGTCGCGCACGCCGAAACGCTCCGCAAGCGCGAACTGCGGGTCGCGCCGGCGTCCGGAAAGCGCCAGCAGTTTCGACCTGTCTATCAACCCTTCAAGCTCCGGGACGGTAGGCTCCAGAAGCTGCGCGCACAGCGGACGCAGGAGGCGTCCGGCCAGTCCGCTCGACTTCGCCACGACGCCGAGGCTCTGCCTGTTCTGCGACATGGGCCTCTGGTTCAGCACTTCGCCGGTCGCGACGAAATCCCATCCGCGCTCGCGCATCATCTCGCCGGCGCGGCGGATCATCGCCGCATGGCAGTCGATGCACGGATTCATCGCCGAGCCGAAGCCGTGCGGGGGATGCTTGATTATATCGACTATGTCAGCCGTGAAGTCGCAAACGGAAAGCGGCACGCCGAGCGCGTCCGCGGCGCGGCGGGCGGCGTCCGGCGTGAAGAACGGCGTTGCGAAAACGAGCGCCTCGACCTCGGCGCCGGCCTCGCGCAGCACGCAGATCGCGAGCTGCGAGTCGAGCCCGCCGCTCAGCAGGCTGAACCCGCGGGCCTTGCGTCCTGGTCTTTGGGCGGAGCCGTCCATGGTTTTGTTCTTCTTCCGCGCCGGTTCAGGCGAGATCCGCGTTTATGGAGGCGGCCGCCTTGCGGCCCTCGCCCATTGCGAGAATGACCGTGGCCGCGCCAAGAACGATGTCTCCGCCGGCGTAGACGCCTTTTATCGACGTGCGTCCCTCGCCGTCCGTGACTATGCGCCCGCGCGCGTCAGTTTCAAGGCCTTCGGTAGTCGCCGCGATCAGCGGATTCGACCCGTTGCCGACGGCGACGATCACGGTATCCACGTCTATGGTGAATTCGCTGCCCTCCACGGCCACGGGGCTGCGGCGCCCGGAAGCGTCCGGTTCGCCGAGTTCGTATTTCAGACACTCGATTCCGCAGACCTTGCCGTCTTCGCCGCCGAGTATCCGCTTGGCGTTTTGCAGCATGTGGAATTCCACGCCCTCCGCCTTCGCATGGCCGACTTCCTCAAGACGCGCGGGCATTTCCGCCTCGCTGCGGCGGTATATGAGATGGACTTCGTCAGCGCCGAGCCTGAGAGCCATGCGCGCGGCGTCCATCGCCACGTTCCCGCCGCCGAGCACCGCCACGCGCTTTCCGTGCCAGAACGGCGTGTCCGCATGTTCTTCATCGTACGCCTTCATGAGGTTTGCGCGCGTGAGATACTCGTTCGCGGCGAAAACGCCGATGAGATTTTCGCCTTCGATGCCCATGAATTTTGGAAGCCCCGCGCCTGTTCCCACGAACACGGCGCTGAAGCCTTCCTTTTCGAGGAAATCGCGTATGCGCAGCGTCCGCCCCGCAAGGAAGTTGGTCTCGATTTTCACGCCTGTTTCGCGGAGACCTTCGATCTCGCGCTCCACGATCTTCTTGGGCAGCCGGAATTCGGGGATTCCGTACACAAGAACGCCGCCAGGTTTGTGGAACGCCTCGAACATCGTCACTTCGTGTCCCGCCCGGGCGCAGTCCGCCGCGCAGGTTATGGAAGCGGGGCCGGAGCCGATCACGGCGACGCGCTTTCCGGTGGGCTTCGCAACGGCGGGTTTCGGCGCCGGCAGGCGTCCGGCCGCGATTTCGGCGGCCGCCCAGTCCGCGCAGAAACGCTCCACGCGCCCGATCGCCACAGCCTTGCCCTGATCTTTGAGAATCTTTCCGACGGTGCAGAACTTCTGGCACTGCTTTTCCTGGGGGCATACGCGCCCGCACACCGCAGGAAGCAGGGATGTTTTCTTTATCGTCTCGAGCGCTCCGGCAAAATCCCCCTCTGCGGCTTTTGCAAGAAAGCCCGGGATGTCGATCGCCACCGGGCAGCCTTTCATGCAGGGTTTCGCAGGGCAGGCGAGGCAGCGGGACGCTTCGGTCCTGGCGTCTTCCGCGCTGTATCCAAGCGCCACTTCCTTCATATTGCGGGCGCGCACCGCCGGATCCTGTTCGGGCATCCCGCGCGGCGGTATCGCAAGTTTCTCCTGTGCGGTCATTTCTTTTCCTTCTTTCAAAACGGCGGCCCCGGGCCGTCACTGTGGCTGTTCAAGCATGATGGAGCGGATTTTCGCGATTTCGGCGTCTGTCACTCCGCAATCCTTCAAATAAAGCTCTGCACGTTCTTTGAACGTGGCGTTCTTGCCGCCGTACTTTTTCAGCCCGTTGCGGAGATGCTGCTCGCGCCGCCAGTAGTTCTTCGAAAAACCCTTGCGGAAATCGGGCATCTTGGGATAGAACGTGTGCTCCCATTCCACAAGCGCGTCGTGCTCCGGCACTCCAAGAATGCCGAGAAGCACGTACGCGAGCGATCCAGTCCTGTCGGCGCCCGCGATGCAGTGGAAATAAACGGGGTAATTCTTTTCGTCGGCGAAGAGTTTCACATTCTTCGCCATCGTCTTCATGCCTTCGGCGGTGAAGACGCCTTTATACGACTGCGACGACACATGGACGAAATTCACGTCTTTGCCAAGAGGAGAAGTTTCCATGCCCGCAGTCTCCTGCGACGAGCGCAGGTCGAGATCGGTCTTTATGCCGAGCGTCCGCGTCAAGTATTCGACGTCTTCGAGGTAGAGCCTGTTGCGGCCTTTGATTTCACCGGTCACGCTGTTGTCGTTCAATCCCTGCCCGCGGTAAACGAGTCCCTGCTTCACGCGAAGTCCGTCGACCGTCCTCCAGCCGCCGAGGTCGCGTATGTTGTCCACGCGGCCTTCCGTCTTTATCCAGCGCGGCGGGGTGTCGGCGGTCTTGAACGTCGCGGGGGAGGACGCAATGTCGTGCTTCCCGGACTTGAGGTGCCCGCCGCATTTGCAGAGTTTCCACAATTCCCCGTGGCCGGCGCGGGCGCAGGAAAGGTTGGACGTCACGCGCCAGTAGTATGTTTTCCCAAGCAGAAAGTTCGGCGCGGCGATGCGGTAGCGGCAAATGTCCGGTTCGCCTTTGTGTTTCTCCGTTTCGACATTCTCCGCATACCAGACCGTCGCATCCTTGAAATCGCGGTCGCCGGAAATTTCGATTTTCCACGGACCGGTTTCGCCGTCCGTGGCCTTCCATTTCAGGCGGAAGGACGGATACGTACGCCATTTCGCACCTTGGCGGACGCTTTCAAACGGAGAATTGCGGACTTCGGGATCGAGTTTCAGATATTCCGGCTTGAGATACGCGAGCCGCTCTTTGTAGGTTTCAAGCGCGGACACCTCGATCTGCTCGCGCGAAAGCATTGGGACCGTCTCTCCGCCGGCCGGGGCGAGGGGTACGAGTTCCGCAAGCGAACACGCGGAGGCGGCCGCCGCGCACGCCGCGATGCAAAACCTCTTCATTTCGCCTCCTTCGCGTCTTCAAGCATTATCGAACGGAATTTTTCGATTTCTTCCTTCGTGATTCCGCAATCGAGAAGATACAGTTCCACCCTTTCTTTGAACGTGGAATTTTCGCCGCCGTATTTTTTGAATCCTTCGGCGAGATGCTGCGAGCGCCTCCAGTACTTGCGGCTGAAGCCTTTCTGGAGTTCCGGCATCCAGGGATAGAAAGTGTATTCCCAATCGACGGCGGCGTCGTTCTGGGAGACGCCGAGGACGCCGAGAAGCGTGTACGCGAGGGCGCCGGTCCTGTCCGCGCCAGCGATGCAGTGGAAGTAGACGGGATAGTTCATCTCATCCACAAAGACGCGGAAGTTCTTGGCCATCGTCTTTTTGCCGGCCTTGTTGAATATCCGCTGGTAGTGTTCGGACGAATGATGCACGAATTTCACGCCTTCGCCGAGAGGAGACGTCTTCATGTCGGCCGTCTCCCGCCCGGAGCGGAGGTCGAGATCCGTCTTTATGCCGAGCGTTCCGGCGAGATAGTCGCGGTCTTCCACCATCAGACGGTTGCGTCCCGGAACTGCGCCGTTGGCGCTGTTGTCGTTCAGACCCTGGCCGCGGAACACGAGACCCTGCCTGACGCGGCGGCCGTCGCAAGTCTTCCAGCCGCCGAGATCGCGTATGTTTTCTACGCGCCCCTCGATATCGATCCAGCGCGGCGGGGTGTCGGCCGTCTTGAATGTTGCGGGCTTGGATTCCTTCGTCTTGTCCTTGGCGCCGCAGGCGACTTTCCACCAGTATGTGCAACCGACTTCCAGATTGTGACGCTCGGCCTTGAACGTGCGCAGAACGCCGGACGCCGTCTTCTCCTTGCCGGCGTGCCTTTCGCAATATACGAGCGGCTCCTTGAAATCCGGCGTCTTGGAGATCGTTATCTTCCACGGGCCGTGCTCGTCTTTTGTCGCGCGCCATTTAAGGATGACGGGCGGGGCGGTGCGCCATTTTTCCTTTTCGTTTTTGGAAAACTCTTTTTTGTTTTTCTTTGCAAGCGACACGCGCGCCTCGTAGCTGGCTTTCCCGGAAAGGGCGAGCGCCTCGTCCGTCTGGACGGGAACTTCGGCGCCTTCGACAGGATGGACGGGGACGAGCTCGGCCAGCGCCGCAGCGGCACACGCGACCGATGCCAGAACAACCATTGCAATTCGTTTCATCGTTTGATTCTCCTTGTCATGTCAAGCGGGACGCCGGTCCCGGAATCACCTGTTCTTTCCGGCGGACAGACCGATGCGGCACACATGGTCGCGCGCGGCGGCCTCCTGCGGCTTGAACGCCGACATGCGCGCAAACATCTGGTCCCAGTCGACTTCGTGTCCGTCGAATTCCGGACCGTCCACGCAGACGAACTTCGTCTTTCCGCCCACCGACACGCGGCATCCGCCGCACATTCCGGTGCCGTCGATCATTATCGTGTTCAGCGAAACCGTCGTCTTCACGCCGAACGGCTTGGTGGCGAGCGCGCAGAATTTCATCATCACCGGCGGCCCGATCGCAATGACCTCGTCCACCCCGCCTGCGGCGCACAGCTCCTTCAGCGGCTCGGTCACAAGGCCCTTGCGTCCGGACGATCCGTCGTCGGTCATCAATATGAGATCGTCTCCCGCAATTGCGCGCATTTCGTCCTCCATCACGAAAAGGCCTTTGTTGCGGGCGCCCATTATGATGGTCACGCGGTTTCCTGCGGCCTTCAGCGCCTGCGCGATGGGATGCATCGGAGCCACGCCTATTCCGCCGCCCACGCAGACGACATGGCCGGGCTTTTCGCCGTTTTCGCCGCGTATTTCCGTGGGGCGGCCAAGCGGACCGAGGACGCCGGCCACGGAATCGCCCGGTTCGAGGCGCGAAAGTTTCGTCGTGGTCGCGCCCACCGTCTGGAATATCAGGGTTATCGTTCCGGCTTCGGGGTCGGCGTCGCCGATGGTGAGCGGAATGCGCTCGCCGAATTCGCCGTCCGCCATCACTATCACGAACTGTCCCGCCTTGCGGGCGCGCGCTACGAGCGGCGCCTCCACGTCCATGCGGAACACGTTTTCCGAAAGCTGCTTTTTAGCCGTTATCCTGTTCATCTTTCTCCATCCCCGCCTTGTCCGCCGGCGGCTTGCCGTTTTTCGCCATCTCCGCAATCGCGGAAGTGAACTGGTCTATGTCCGAAAAACTCCTGTACACGGAAGCGAACCTCACGCAGGCCACTTCGTCGAGCGGAAGCAGGCGCTCCATCACCATTTCGCCGAGCCGTTCGGAGGTGACCTCGCCGTCGCCGCCGAGCGCCCGCACCACCGAAGACACGAGCGCGGAAATCTGTTCGTCCGCGACCGGACGCTTCACGCACGCCTTGCGTATGCCGCGCTCGAGTTTCGCGCGCGAAAATTTTTCGCGCGTGCCGTCGCGTTTGACGACGCGCACGTCGTCCGGCAGGATTTCCTCGAAAGTCGAATACCTGTGGCCGCAGGCCAGACATTCGCGGCGCCGGCGGATCGCCGCGCCGTCGAACGCCGCGCGCGAATCGATCACTTTGTCGTTGTCGGCGTCGCATCTCGGACACTTCATCTGCCGCCCTCCGTCATCTGCCTTCCATGAGGGCGGCCGCCACCTGCTGCACATCGGCGGGAAGGGCGCGGCCTTCTCCGTAGATCGCGATGCGCAGGCCTTCCATGCCGGGAAGGCTGCGCAGAGAGGCGGCGAGGGCGTCCGCGGTCACCGGCGCGGCGAGACCGCCTGCGACAGCCACGGCGTCGGGTTTCTGCTCCGAGGCGATATGCAGCGCCTCTTCGCCGGAGGAGGCGCGGTCCGGCGAAAATCCGAAGCGCGCAAGTTCTATCGCGAGCAGCGACGAAAAAGTGTCGTCGGGATCCACCACCAGCGCATTCCCGACGATGGCGCGCGCGCGGACGTCTTCCGGCGTCGCGGGGTTCTCGAAAAGGATCCGCCCGATTTCCTGCAGAAGGTCGTTCGGATCGGCCGGCTTGGCGATGAAGCCCGCTATCTGCTTGTCCGCGAAATACGACGCCATCGAAGCGCGCGCGGTAAGGACGAGCACCGGGTAGAGCGTGGAGCCGTCTTCCTTCACTATGCGGTCGAGGAAACCGGTCCCGCCCATGCCGGGCATTCCCATGTCGAGAATGACAAGGTCGGGATTCCACGGGCGCATAGATAGTATCGCCTCTTCGCCCGAAGAGCAGCACAGCGTGTCATATCCTTCGAACTGCAGGAAATCCGTCAGCGTCGCCTGCAGGGACGGGTCGTCGTCCACCAACAGTATTCTTTTTTTGGTCTTTTCAGAGTTTGCCATCTGTTTCCAGCATTTTTGTCAGTCTGGCGTTGCATTGTTCCGCTTGCGCGGCGCGCCGTAAAGCCGTTATTTTCCGCGTCCGCAGACGGTGCAGTGGCGGCAGTCGAGGTTCAGCGGCAGCGGAGCCGGACCGCCGCGGCGCGCGGCCGCCGTCGCGGAAACATGGTTTATGAGCGCAAGCAGAAGCCCCAGCACCACGAAACCGCCCGCAGGCAGTATGGCCATGGTCGCGGAATTGCCGCCGAAAATGTTCTTGACGGCCATATCCCCCCAAAGAGTTATGGAGCCCGCTCCGGCGATTTCGCGCACGATCGCGACGAGCGACAGCGCAAGGGTGAACCCCGCCCCGGTCCCGAGACCGTCGGCGGCGGAGGCGACAGGACCGTTTTTGCAGGCGAACGCCTCGGCGCGTCCCAGGATTATGCAGTTCACAACGATCAGCGGGATGAATATGCCGAGGGATTCGGACAGGGCCGGCATGAAAGCCTTCATCAGCAGATCGACGGCGGTCACGAAAGTCGCGATTATGGTAATGTAGCACGGTATGTGGACGGCATCGGGGATCGCCTTGCGCAAAAGCGACACGAGGACGTTGGAGCACACGAGCACGAAAGTCGCCGCAAGCCCCATGCCGATCGCGTTCTCGAGGGAAGTGGTGACGGCGAGCGTGGGGCACAGTCCGAGAACCAGACGGAAAGTCGGGTTGTTCCGGAAGATTCCGGCGGTGAAAGTGTCGAAAATTTTCATGCCGGGAGTATACCAAAGCGCGCCCTTCCGGCGCAATATGGGAATCGGGCACGTAGGAGATTTCTATCGCGCCTCGCGTTGAACGCTACCAACAAAGTGGCAAAGTCGGGTTATACCATACTTAAGAATCGGACTTAAGAGAGTCATGCGCCTTTTCAAGATTGATTACATGTATATTTCTACACCTTTTCAAGATTAAATGCCTCTATGCGGATGAAACGGTGATCGTCGGCGGAACGCACAATGTCTACGACAGCGCTGCGGTGACGTGCAAAAACGAAGCAACATCTCATTGACATGTGACAATGCCGATGACATCACGCGCAGAAAGAACGATGCCTATGCGCTGGTGGCGAATGACGACACAACCGCCGCAAACGCGAAGATTGCGGCCGCAATACGATTCATCTGCGCCAGGCTACGTCCGGCGACCGACTGCCTGGCACGAGATTGGAAAGATATTTGGCGACAGGGACGACAAGCACATTCC
>CACYEO010000091.1 GCA_902773475.1 uncultured bacterium
ATGCGCAATTCCGGCTTGCAGGCGGGGGAAGTGTTTGGTAGACTTCAACCTCTCACAGAGCAAAAAGGATTTGTACCATGAAGATGATGTGGCAACCCAGCAAGATCAAACGCGCCCGTAAAATCGGTTTCCGCGCCCGCATGGCGACCAAAGGAGGCCGCAAGGTTCTCGCGCGCCGCCGCCAGAAGGGCCGCAAGGTTTTGACGCAGGTGTGACGGCAGTGCGGCGCAACCGCATGGATTGCCGTCTGCCAGGACGCCGCTACAAGGCGGTTTTCGATAACGCCCGCGCGAAACGCGGGCGTTTCTGCGTTGCATACGAGGCGCCGCCCGGCAGCGGAGGGGATTCGCCGCCGGCGACGGGCGTGATCGCCACCAAGAAGACTTTCCGCCGGGCCGTCGACCGCAACCGTGCGAAACGGCTGATGCGCGAGGCGTTCAGGCTTGAAGCGCCGCGCCTGGGCGAAGGTTTCGAGTGCATACTCGTGGCGCGCGCGTGGATGCGCGGAAAGAAAATGCAGGATGTGCGCGCGGATATCGCGCGCCTGTTCAATGGCGGCAAGTCCGCCGACCGGCAGGAACAACGATGAACAAGACGGAAAAACTGATTGTCGTAATTCTCGCGGCCGCCGCCGCAGGGCTTTTCTGGTACAGGACCAAATCGGGCGCCGAGAGGGCGCGCGCCGAAGCCGAACGCGCCGCCGTCGCGGCGGCGCAGTCCGCGCAGCAGGCGGAGCAGTCTGCGAAAGCGCCCGCCGGCGGGAATTCCGCGGACGCCGCGCGCGCGTCCGCAGACGCCGCGGCAGCCGCGCCGCGGCAGTCCGCAGCGCAGGCGCAGGCCGCAGGCGGCGATGTCCCCGCGCTTCCGTCCGTTCCCCTTGCCGAAGATGCGGTGATCTCGAACGGTTTCCTGTCGCTGTCGCTTTCTTCGCGCGGCGCGTGCGCGGTAAAGGCCGTTTTGCACGGATATTCCGAGAAACCCGGAAGCCCGGGGCCGGACAATCCGCCGGTTGCGCTTGACTTTTCCGCGTATCCCGCGCTCGTTCTGCGCAACGTCCCCGGGCTCGACCCGTATGCCGCATACACGCTGAAAGAGCAGACTTCCAATTCCGTGCTTTTCGCGTCGGCGGACGGAAAGACGGAGCGCAGAATAACGCTCGATTCCACCTACGGGGTCGTCCTTGAAGAACGTTTCGCCGGATGCACGAACGTCCAGAATTCGATTTCCGCCGGCATATTGCACCGCACCGGCGCGGCGGACGAGATTCTCGCATTCGATTCGCGTCCGCGCGGCGGCGATACGATCCACTGGAATTCCGACAAGGCGGAGACTGCCGGCGCGGCGGAGCTGAAACGCGCGCTCGGCGGCGTGTCCGGAAGCGGATGCGGCTGCGGATGTTCGTCCGCCGCTCCGGATCCTTCGGCGCGCACGGTTCCGATTCCCGGCGCCATAGACTGGATGGCGATGAAGTCGCGGTTCTTCATGGCGGCCGTCTACACGCAGCCCTCCGGCGACGGCAATGCCGCCGCGCCCGCCGCGGACGGCGGATTCATGCCGCGGGTGGAGCATTCGGCAGTCTCCGGCGCGAATGTCGCATCCGCGATCTCCGCCGACGTGATTTTCTCTTCCCTTCCCGAAAGCCGCAAGACGACTTTCTACTTCGGCCCGCGCAAACAGTCCGATCTGTGGGACCGCGGCATGCGCGACGCGATGGACTTCGGCTGGTGCCGCTGGATCTGCTATCCTCTCGTTTGGCTGTTGAACACTCTCGATTCCGTGTTCGGCAATTACGGCGTCGCGGTGATAATCCTCACGATCCTCGTGCGGCTTCTTTTCTGGCCCCTCACCCACAAGACCACGATCTCCATGCGCAAAATGCAGGAGATACAGCCGCTCGTGAAGGAGATCCAGGCCCGTTGCAAGGAGAACCCCCAGAAACTCCAGATGGAGACGATGGCGCTGTATCGCGAACACGGAGTGAATCCTCTCGCGTCGTGTCTGCCGATGCTCGTGCAGATTCCGTTTTTCATAGCCCTTTTCTATGTTCTCCGTTCGGGGGTTGAACTGCGCTACGCCCCGTTCCTGTGGATTGACGACCTTTCCGCGCCGGAGCATCTGCTGCCCGGGATATTCCCGTTCGGCGGACTGAACATACTGCCGATTCTCATGGCCGTCACAATGTTCCTGCAGTCGAAGTTTTCGCCGTCCGCCGGCGGCGCGCAGGCCGCGCAGCAGCAGAAGATGATGATGTACATGATGCCGGCGATGATGCTTGTGATGTTCTACAATTTCGCGTCTGCGCTGTCTCTCTACTGGACGCTTTCGCAGGTGATGAGCATCGCCCAAACCCTCTACATCAGGAAGAAGTACGCACCCGCGCCGGTCGACGCGTCCAAAGCCACGGTCGACGCGCCGATGACGCGCCAGCGCCGCCGCCACGGCGGCTGAGACGGGAGCGGACGAAAGGAGCAACCCGCAGTGAACGCCACGATAAAGACCAGTCTCGGCGAGATAAAAATCACGCTTTTCGCCGACAAATCCCCGGAAACGGTAAAGAATTTCGCGGAGTACGCGAAGTCCGGCCATTACGACGGCACCATATTCCACCGCGTGATAGACGGCTTCATGATCCAGGGCGGCGGATTCACCCCCGGCATGGTGCAGAAGGCTACCCGCGCGCCCATACGCAACGAAGCCGTGAACGGGCTTTCCAACAAGCGCGGAACGCTTGCGATGGCGCGCACGTCCAACCCGCATTCGGCCACGAGCCAGTTTTTCATAAACACGGTGGACAATACGTACCTCGATTTCACGTCGCCGACGCCGTCCGGATGGGGCTATTGCGTTTTCGCCGAAGTGACCGGAGGAATGGACGTCGTGGACGCCATATCAAAAGTCTCCACCGGCTTTTCCGGTCCGCACCAGAACGTGCCCGAGGAACCCGTCGTCATCGAATCTGTCGTGATAGACGGCTGACATGGAACTGTTCGACAGCCACGCGCATTTTCCGCCGCCGGATCCGTCCGCGGAGGAAACCGGTTCCGCCGCGGGGGTTCTCGCCCGCGCAGCGGAAGCCGGCGTGCTCGGCGTGCTGGCCGTCGGCGGGGACAGGGCGGCGAACGAAGGCGCGCGCGCCGCGGCCGCGTGTTCCGTGCACGGCGTTTCCGTGCTCGCAGCCGAAGGCTTCGATTGCGCGGTTTCCGCCCCCGGCCGCGAAGACTGGGACGCTCTGGACGCCGCCCGGGGACGCATTTCCGCAATCGGGGAAATCGCAATCGATTCCACCCGCGGGGCCGTGCCGCTTGCCGTGCAGATCGAAGTTCTGCGCCGCCAGCTGGAACTTGCGCGCGAGTGGGACCTGCCGGTTTCGCTGCATACTCGCGGGGCGGACGCCGAAACGCTCGCCGCGATAGATGCTGTCGCGTCTCGCGCCGGCGGGCTGCGCGGGTCGGTGCACTGCTTCACCGGAACAATTGAGTTCGAACGCGAACTTCTCGACCGGGGCTTCTGCATAGGAATTTCGGGAATCGCCACGTTCAAAGGCGGCGGCAACGTGCGCGACGCGGCGAAATACTGCCCTGCGGACAGACTTCTTCTCGAAACAGACTCGCCGTACCTCGCGCCCGTGCCGTTTCGCGGCCGGCGCAACGAGCCCGCTTTCATCGGACGCACCGCGGCCGCGGTCGCGCAGGCGCGGGGCGAACGCCCCGAAGACGCCGCCGCCGCCGCGACCGCGAATGCAAAGAATCTATTCAAGGAGGTTGAAAAATGAAACAACTGACGGCAGACGAACTCCGCGCCGAATATCTCGGCTTCTTCAAATCAAAAGGCCACGCCGTGATTTCCGGCGCGTCGCTGATTCCCGAGAACGACCCCACCGTGCTCTTCACCACGGCGGGAATGCATCCTCTCGTTCCGTTCCTCATGGGCGAGCAGGCGCATCCGGAAGGGAACAGGCTCACGGACGTGCAGAAGTGCGTACGCACCGGCGATATCGACGCCGTCGGCGACAGCGCCCACCTCACGTTTTTCGAGATGCTGGGCAACTGGTCGCTGAACGACTACTTCAAGCCCGAGGCGATCGCGTGGAGCTTCGAGTTCCTCACAAAACACCTCGGCTTCGATCCTGACGACCTCTATGTGACGGTCTTCGCAGGCGAGGAAGGCATTCCGCGCGACGACGAGGCGATAGAGCTGTGGAAAAAACAGGGCCTCCCCGAAAGCCACATATTCCCCCTCCCCCGCGAAGACAACTGGTGGGGGCCGGCCGGAACCACCGGTCCCTGCGGTCCCGACACCGAAATGTTCATCGATACCGGCAAGGAGGCCTGCGGCCCGGAATGCCGCCCCGGCTGCCATTGCGGCAAATACATCGAGATCTGGAACAACGTCTTCATGCAGTACAACAAGACGGCGGACGGAAAATACGTTCCGCTCGGCCGCCACAACGTCGATACGGGCATGGGCGTGGAGCGCACCGTATGCATGCTTTCCGGCAAGCCTACGGTCTTCGATACGGAAATTTTCGCGCCGCTGATGGAAAAGATAGACGAACTTTCCGATCCGGAGAAGACCGCCGCGCTCGATCCCGCGCTCGCAGTGAAGGCGCGCCGCATCATCGCCGACCATTCCCGCACCGCCGTGTTCATACTGTGCGACCCCAAAGGCGGCGTGAAACCCGGAAACCTCGGCGCGAACTACGTTCTCAGGCGCCTCATCCGCCGCGCCGTGCGCTATTCGCGCTTCCTCGGCATCGCGCCCGGCTTCATGCCGCAGCTCGCCGAAACGATCTGCCGCAAGTACGAGCATTTCTATCCGGAACTGCGCGAACATCTCGCTTCGTGCATGGAAGACCTCTCCGCGGAAGAGGCGCGTTTCAACAAGACGCTCGACGACGGCGCGAAAATGTTCGCGAAAGTCGCCGGCCAGCTGAAGGAACACGGGCAGAACCGCATATCGGGGAAGACAGCCTTCAAACTTTACGACACTTACGGCTTCCCGTTTGAGATGACGCTCGAACTCGCCGCGGAGGAAGGCCTTGAAGTCGACCGCGAAGGTTTCGAGGAGGCCAACCGCAAGCACCAGGAACTTTCGCGCACCACGAGCGCCGGCACGTTCAAGGCCGGTCTCCAGGACAATTCGGAAGTGGTCACCCGCCTGCACACCGCCACGCATCTTCTGCACGCCGCGCTGCACAAGGTGCTCGGGCCGGGCGCGCTCCAGAAAGGCTCCAACATCACGCCGGAGCGCCTGCGTTTCGACTTCACGTGGCCGGAGAAGATGACTTCGGAGCAGATCAAGGCGGTCGAGGATCTCGTGAACGCCGAGATTGCAAAAGGCGTCCCGGTGGACAAGAAGCTCGAGACGATCGAAGAGGCGCGCGCAGAAGGCGCGACGGCGCTTTTCTCCGCTAAGTACGGCGAACAGGTTTCGGTCTACACGATCGGGGACTTCTCCAAGGAAGTGTGCTGCGGCCCGCACGTTGCGAACACTTCCGAACTCGGTTCGTTCAAAATCCTCAAGGAGCAGTCTTCCTCGGCCGGCGTCCGCCGCATAAAGGCGGTTGTCGGCAATATGAAGTAGTCCGCCGCAGGGCGGGACGGAGACCGTGGCAAACGTATTCTGGATATCCGCAGGATCCAATCTCGGCGACCGCGCGGCCAACATCGACCGCGCTTTTGCAATGCTTGCGGCGGAGCCGGGCGTCTCGGTGGAGGCCGTTTCGCGCAAGATCGAGACGGAACCCGTGGATGTGCCGCCGGAATATCGCGAGCTGAAATTTCTGAACGCGGCCGCACGCGTGTCGGCCGGCTTCGAACCGCACCATCTTCTCGATCTCTGTCTCCGCATCGAAGCGGCTCTCGGCCGCGTCCGCCCGGCCCTGCGCAATTCGCCGCGCCCGGTGGACCTGGACATGGTCTGCGGGATGCGCGCCGACGGCTCCTGGATCGAGGTGTGCGACTTCCCGCGGCTCGTGCTGCCGCATCCGCGCGCGCATTTGCGGGCGTTCGTTATCGAGCCGCTTCGCGAAATCGATCCGGCCGCCGCCGGGAGACTGCTGGAAAGAACTCCGGCGGGAAAGGCGCGCTGAAGACATGGCCGGCGAAACTCTTTCCACGGAGGCGATCGTCCTTTCCGTAAGGCCGTGGTCGAGAACGAGCCACATCGTATCATGGCTCACGCGCGATGCCGGCCGCGTCACGACCGTCGTCAAAGGTGCGGTGCGCCCGAAGTCCGCTTTCCTGGGGCAGTATGATCTTTTCTACACGTGCGAACTCGTCTATTACGCGCGGCAGCGCGCCGGCATGTGGATTCCCCGCGAGATTTCGCCGATCGAGCGGCGCGACGCGCTGCGCGGGCGCTGGCGCGAGACGTCCCTCGCCGCTTATGCGGCCGCGTTCGCCGGGGAACTCGCGCCGCCGGACGCGTCGTCTTCGGAATGGTTCGGGCTCCTTTCAAGACATCTCGATTCGCTCTGCGCGGGAACGCGCTCCATGACTCCGGACGAAGCGCTTCTCGCGCTTGCGCGGTTCGAAACTTCCGCGCTCGGGCTTGCCGGGCTTGCGCCCGACTTCAGGAATGCAGACGGGGACGGAAGCGACATGGATTTCGCCATAGATTCGGGACGGCCGGGGCGCGGCACGCGCACGGTGAAGATATCGCGCCGGGCGGCTGCCGTGGTCTCGGGCGCGGATCATTCTCCCAGACCGGCGGCAGTGCGCGACGCCTTGCGCTTCCTGGGCGTGTTCATAACGTATCATCTTGAACGCCCCGCCGCCCCGCGCCGCAGTCTCGTGGATCTGCTGTGCTCCGTATTTTAGAAGATTCCAGGCGACGGCGGTTAAAAAAGAAGGACGGATCGTTTAGATCCGCCGACACGGTTTTGCGATGGTGGAGAAGAGGAGATTCGAACTCCCGACCCCCACGTTGCGAACGTGATGCTCTACCAACTGAGCTACTTCCCCATCGCGGAAACGAGAGAAAGTGTACCACAACCGCCGTGCCGTTGCAATAGCGAATTTTTTCTTCAAGGTTTCCAGGGGCGAATCAGCCGCTGCGCGTCCCGCCCTGCCAATGCAAACAGGGGCGCAAGAAGTTAGACGCGAGACTGGATGGCGGTTCGGCAGGGCGGCGCGGACAATTAGGGTGCGGATGCGCGGGATCAGAATTCCACCGCGCCGGAAGCGCGCATGGACACGAATCCGTTCCCGCCGGCGGACTCCGGCGAGCCGATCACGATGTGGTCGAGAAGAGGTATGCGCAGCACCTTCGACGCCGCGACGAGTTCTTTGGTGAGCGTAATGTCCATCCCGCTGGGATCGGGATTTCCGCTGGGGTGGTTGTGCGCCACGATGACGGACGCCGCCTGCCACTGGATAGCCTGCGCGAACACTTCCCTCGCCCCGGCGGGCGTCCCGTTCAGAAGCCCGCTCGTCACGCAAATCGCCTCCGAGAGCGGTTTGTGGGAGGCGTCGAGCGGAAGTACGAAAAAATGCTCCCTGTCGTCGCCGAAGCGCATCTTGGCGCGGAACCACGCCGCCGCCCCGGAAGCGTCGGCTATCCGCGCAGGCAGCGCGCCGGATGTTTTCGCTTCGTATGCCAGGCGTACGAATTCAAAAGCCGCGGCGAGTTCCATGCACTTGACTTTGCCTACGCCGAGAATGCGGTTTTCGGGGTGATCCCTGTTGTAGTCTCCGATTTTCGCAAGCATCCCCTTGTAGTCGCAGCGGACGAGCTCGCCGATTCCGTTGAACGCCGAGACGAAACGGCGCGAGAGTTCGCAGACGTTGCACCCCCTGGCGCCGGTTTTCAAAAGAACAGCCAGCAGCTTTTCGGGATTCATGCCCCGCGCGGTTCCGCGGCGGCCCATTTCCTCGCGCGGCTTGGATTCGTCCGAAAGCCGCGCGAAGGCGCTGGCTTTTTTCCTGGCGGGCGCAGGAGTCCGTTTACATTTCGAACTTTTCAATCTTCATCTCGCCGCAAGCGTCGATCGTCGCGACATTCTTGACAAAAGGCTCCGATGCGGAGTGCGCCGCGAGCGCCTGTTCGTCGCGCCATGTTTCGCAGATCAAGAGGATCCCGGGACGGGTGGCGCTTTCGAACACGTCGTATGCGATGCATCCGTCCTGCTTCAGCGAAGCGGCGGTCAGTTCCTTTGCGGCGGCGAGCGCCCCGGCGAGTTTTCCTTCCTTTGCCTGGAAGAAGCAGTTGAGTCTCAGCATTTCCGTTCTCCTTTTTCGTGTTGTGCGGCGCGGAATGCGCCGCGTGCCAAGCGTATCATGCGCAGGATTTTCCGAACTGCGCCGTCTTTTTCGCGCGGCGTCCGCGCGGGGCGTTTTTGCGCGGCGTCGCGCGCACCGGCGCGAAGTCCGCCCGGCGCGCGTTGACATCGACGGCTTTCACCGTCACGCGGATTTTCGCCCCCGGCGTCCAGCGTTCGCGGCCGGCCGCGAGTTCGCCCCTGTTCGCATCGTATCTTACGAAAGAGTCCGAAAGATCGGATATGTGGACAAGTCCGCCCGCTCCCAGGTCCGGTATGTCCACGAACGCCCCGTAGCTGGCGCATTTTGCGACGACGGCGTCGTATTCGCGCAGGTCGCCCTGTTCAAGCTGCTTGGCGAGGAAGCGGAATTTCTTCGTTTCCGACAGCGCGCGTTCCGCTTCGTCGGCCACGGTTTCCCGTTCGCTGCAGTGCGCGGCGACGGCGTCGAGCGACGACTGGCGCTCTTTGCCGGATTTTCCCGCTATTGCGGCGGCGAGCTGCCTGTGCACCGTCAGGTCTGGATAGCGCCTGATGGGTGAAGTGAAGTGCGCGTAATGCGTTTTGGCAAGGCCGAAATGCCCCGAGGCGGAAGCGGAATAGCAGGCGCGCTTCATCGAGCGGAGTATCTGCACCGTGGCGGTAGCCTCCACAGGAGAGCCTTTGAGTTTCGCAAGGAGCGCGGGTATCGCGCGCGGACGCGAAAGATCCCCGGTCTTCACGCCGAGAAGCGCGAGCGATTCTGAAAGTTCCTGGAGCTTTTCGGGATCCGGCGGTTCGTGCAGCCGCGAAACGATTTTCAGTCCGCGCGACTGCAATTCCGCCGCGACCGCCTCGTTGGCCGCGACCATGCATTCTTCCACGAGCCGGTGCGCTTCGTCCGGGCGCTCGGTGCGCACGTCGGATATTTCGCCGTTTTCGTCCAGCTTTATCCGCACTTCGGGGATTTCCATTTCAAGCGAACCTGCGGCGCGCCTGTTTTCCGCCAGCTGCGCCGACAGTTCCCCGAGTTCGCGCAGCGTGCCGCGGTTGCGCGCGGAAATCGCGATGCCGCGCAGCCGCCCGCCGCGCAGGATTTCGAGAAGCTGCCCGTATTCAAGGCGCAGCTGCGAGCGGATGAGAGTGCGCGCGAAGGATCGCTTCACGGGGCGGCCTTTCGCGTCGAACGTCAGGAAAACCGAAATCGCGCAGCGGGGCACGCCCGGGAGAAGCGAGCATACCCCGTTTGAAAGCTGTTCCGGAAGCATCGGCACGACCTTGTCGCAGAGGTATGTCGACGTCCCCCGTTTGAACGCCTCCCTGTCGAGCGCCGAATTGCGGCGGACCCAGCGCGAGACGTCGGCGATGTGCACTCCGAGCACCCGGCGTCCTTCCCTGTCGCGCTCGAGCGAGAGCGCGTCGTCGAAATCGCGCGCCTCCGCCGGGTCGCAGGTGAAAATGAATTTCCCGCCGAGGTCTATGCGTTTTTTCGCGTCGTCGGGCACGGATTCGATCCGTTCCGCCTCCGCGACGGCGTCTTCGGGGAAAGCTTCCGGCAGGCCGTACTGTTTCATCACGGCGACCGTGTCCAGGGACGGCTTGTCCGCCGGGCCGATGATTTCCGTTATTTCGCCTTCCGGCGCCACATGCCGGTTTTCCCAGCGGACGAACCGCATGACGACGCGGTCGCCCTCTCGCGCGCCTTTCGTGTCGGCCACGTAGAAGTCGCGGTGGTACGCCGGGTTCATCGGCACGACGCATGAAAAACGGCCCACTCCGGCGAGCGTCCCCACTATGTCGCGCGGCGAGCGTTCGACGACCTTTTCCACGCGCCCTGCGGTTTCGCCTTTCGACGGGTGGAAAATGCGCACCGAGACCGTGTCGTCGGGAAGCGCCGTCCCGAGGTCGCGCTGTTCGATCCACACCGTCTTTCCGGATTCGGGAAGCGTGATGAAACCCGCCCCGTTGCGCGCGAATCTTATGCGCGTCTCCACGATGTCGCGTCCGCGCGCGGCGGCTCTGCGTTCTGCGGCTTTTCCGTTTTTCGCCATGCCGGCATCCTTTATCCGCGGCACTGTCCGTCGCCGGAGACCCTGTATTTGTACGTTGTAAGTTCTTCAAGCCCCATTGGACCGCGCGCGTGGAGCTTGTCGGTGGAGATTCCGATTTCCGCGCCCATGCCGAATTCCGCGCCGTCGGTGAAGCGCGTGGAGGCGTTGCGGTAGACCGCCGCGGAATCGACATCCCGCAGGAATCGCTCCGCCGCCGCGTCCGAAGCCGTCACGATCGCGTCCGAATGGTGCGACCCCCACGTGTTGATGTGGTCGATCGCCCCGTCGAGCGAATCCACCGTCGCGACGTTCATTTCGAGCGCGAGGAATTCGCGCGAGAAATCCTGTCCGTCTTCGTGCAGCGTGACGCCTGCGCCGGCCGCCCATTCGCGGACCCGCGGGAGGAATTCCCCCGCAACCGCCCTGTGCACCAGCAGGCATTCCGCCGCATTGCACGCGGAAGGCCTTTGCGCCTTGGCGTTCGCCGTTATTTCAAGCGCCATGTCCAGATCCGCCGATTCGTCCACATATACGTGGCACACGCCCTTGTAGTGCTTGAGGACGGGTATCAGGGATGCCTCTGTCACGGCGCGTATCAGGCGTTCCCCGCCGCGCGGGATCACAACGTCTATCCATTCCGGCAGGCGCACCAGTTCCCTGACCGCTTCGTGTCCGGGGACCGAAACGAACTGTACGGCGTCCGCCGCCCGCGGCCCGGCGGATTCCGCCAGCGCTTCCGAGAGCGCCGCCGCGAGAACCGCGTTCGAGCGGGCGGCCTCCTTGCCGCCGCGCAGGATTATCGCGTTTGAGGTTTTCAGGCAGAGCGCGGCGGTGTCCACGCCTACGTTCGGACGCGATTCGAATATCACGGCGATCACGCCGAGCGGTTCGCGCGTCTTTTCTATCGAAAGTCCGTTGGGACGCACCGTGCGCTTTATCGTTTCGCCCACCGGATCGGGAAGCGCCGCCACTTCGCGCACGCCGCGCACCATGGCGTCGAACCGGGCCGGGGTCAGCGAAAGCCTGTCCACGAGCGCCGCAGGGTATCCGGCCTCTTTCGCCGCGGCGACGTCCTGCGCGTTCGCCTCTTGGATTTTTCCGCGCGACCGTTCAAGCCTGTCCGCTATCGCGGCAAGCGCGGCGTTCTTGCTTTCCGTGTCGAGCGTGCGCAGGAAACGGGCTGCGGCGCGCGCGGCCTTCGCCTGGGCGAGCATTGTCTCTGCAATCGTCATTTCCGCCTCCTGTCACATCGGCGACGCGGGCATGAAAGTCCCGCAGTCGGCTCCGGAGAATACAAGGTCGAGGACTTTCGGTTTGCGCCCGTTCGCGATCACCACGTTCGCGCCGCCCTTGCACGCGGCGCGCGCGGCGGCGAGTTTCGAGTCCATGCCGCCCTTCGAAAGCAGACCTTTCTGTCCGGCTCGCACGAGTTTGACCGCGTCGGAGAACCGTTCCACTTCTGGAACGCGCCTGCCGTCCGCGTCGAGAAGCCCTTCGACCGTGGACAGCAGCACGAGCGCGTCTGCGCACACGAGCTTCGTGATCAGCGAAGAGAGCCGGTCGTTGTCGCCGAAGGTCGAACCTTTGAGCTCTTCGTCGGAGACCGCGTCGTTTTCATTTATGACAGGCACTATCCCCGCGCGCATGAGGTGGTCGAGCACGCGCCGGACGTTCGTCGCGCGCCTGCGGTCGTTGAAGTCGGCGCGCGTCAGAAGCACCTGCCCTATCTGCACGCCTTCTCCGGCGAAAAGTCTTTCGTATTCGTTTATGTAGCGCGCCTGTCCCACGGCTGCGCACATCTGCACGTCGTTCACCTGGCGCGGCCGCGCCTTCAGTCCAAGCGCCTCCACTCCCGCGGCGACCGCGCCGGAAGACACGAACGCCACTTCGATGCCGTTTTTGCGCAGCCTGCATATCTGCGAAACGAGCCTTTTCAGGATTTTGCGGTCCGGCCTGCCGGTGGCAGTGGCTATTGCGTGTGTGCCGACCTTCACGACCACCCTGCGCGCATCGCGCAGTACGCCGCGGTATTTTAGAGATTCGCAGTTTTCCATTTTCATGCCTCCGCAGTCCCTGCCGCCGTCTTTTTCCCGGCTTTTGCCTCTTGCCGCCGTTTCTTTCCGGCGAAGACGAGGATGCCGCCTTCGCGTTCCGCCGTCACGCGGCCCGGTTCGAGTTCTCCGCGCAGTATCGCCTCCGCAAGAGGGTCTTCCACGTACTTGCGCACGACGCGTCTGAGCGGGCGCGCCCCCATCGCGTCGTCGTACCCTTTTTCCGCGAGGAAATCCGCCGCTTCCGCCGAAAGTTCGAGCGTCATGTCCTTCGCGCTCAGGCGGCGGCGGATTTTCGCAAGTTCGAGGTCGAGAATCTTTGCGATGTCGTCCTTGGCGAGTTTGCGGAACACTACGGTTTCGTCGAAGCGGTTGAGAAGTTCGGGGCGGAACGCGCGCTTCGCCTGGTCGAGGAGTTTCGCGCGCAGCCTTTCGTATCCGTCCTCCTCGCCGCCGGGCGCGAAGCCCAGGCCCTTTCCGCTTTTCGCGAAGTCGAATCCAAGGTTCGCCGTGCAGATTACGATGGTGTTGCGGAAATCCGTGACGCGCCCCTGCCCGTCCGTGAGGCGTCCTTCTTCGAGAATCTGCAGAAGCATGTTCATCACGTCGCCGTCGGCTTTTTCGAATTCGTCGAAAAGGACGACGGAATAAGGCCTGCGGCGGACGCGTTCCGTGAGCTGTCCGCCTTCTTCGTGGCCTACGTATCCGGGCGGCGCGCCGACGAGCCGCGAGGCGGTGTATTTTTCGGTGAATTCGCTCATGTCGAGCGAAATCAGCGCCTTGCCGTCGCCGTAGATCTTCTCTGCGAGGGTCTGGGCGAGAAGCGTCTTGCCTACGCCCGTCGGCCCGAGGAACAGGAACGAGCCGATCGGCCGTTCGGGATCCTGCAGCTGCGCGCGGCTGCGGCGCA
Organism: uncultured bacterium; assembly: GCA_902773475.1. Classification (GTDB taxonomy): domain Bacteria; phylum Verrucomicrobiota; class Kiritimatiellia; order RFP12; family UBA1067; genus CADCBS01. The sequence continues at coordinate 13,252 of CACYEO010000091.1, forward strand.
GCGCGCGGGCGATCGCCTCGACCGCCGGCTCCTGGCCTATCACGGCGGCGTTCAATTCTTTTTCGATGGAGAGAAGCCTGCCGGCGGCGGATTCCGTTATGCGCTGCACGGGCACGCCGCTTGCGGCGGCGACGGTTTCGGCGATGTCGTCGGCGGAGATTTCAATCGCGTGCTCGGACTGCGATTCGCGCCACGTTTTGAGCGCGGCCTCGAGTTCCTTCTTGGCTTCGATCTCCCCGTCGCGGAACTCTGCGGCGCTTTCGAAGTCCTGTTTTGAAATCGCCGTTTCCTTCCTGTCGTGGATGTCTTTGACTTTTGCCTGGAGCGCGCGGATGGAACCCGGGCGCGTGGCGGCTTTCATGCGCACCCGCGAGCCCGTTTCGTCGATCGCGTCGATCGCCTTGTCCGGCAGCAGCCTTCCCGGCAGGTAGCGCGCGGTGAGTTCCACGGCCGCGGCGAGCGCCTCCGGCGTGTAGCGCACGCAGTGGTGGCTTTCGTAGCGCGGGGCGATCCCCTTGAGTATTTCGACGGCCTCGTCCGTGCCGGGCTCGTCGACCATCACGCTCTGGAAGCGGCGTTCGAGCGCGGCGTCTTTTTCGATGGATTTGCGGTATTCCTTGAGCGTGGTGGCTCCGACGCACTGGAGCTCGCCGCGCGCGAGCGCGGGCTTCAGGATGTTCGCGGCGTCCATCGCGCCTTCCGCCCCGCCCGCGCCTACGAGCGTGTGGATTTCGTCGAGAAACAGTATCACGTTTCCGGCCCGGCGCGTTTCCTCCACGATCTGTTTCAGGCGTTCTTCGAACTGTCCGCGGTACTGCGTTCCCGCCACAAGGCGCGCCATGTCGAGCGATATGACCCTTTTGCCGGACATTCTGTCGGGGATGTCGCCTGACGCGATCGCCTGCGCGAGCCCTTCGACGACCGCGGTCTTGCCCACGCCGGCCTCGCCGATGAGCACGGCGTTGTTCTTCGTGCGGCGGCCGAGTATCTGAAGCACGCGCACGAGTTCTTCGCGCCGCCCTATCACGGGATCGAGCTTCCCCTGCACGGCGAGCGCGGTCAAATCCCGCCCGAACGCATTGAGCGCCGGTGTTTTCTTTTTCGGATCCTGGCTTTTCCGCCGGGGTTCCCGAGCCTCTTCGCCGTCCTGGCCGCCGGCGGTTTCTCCGCCGTCGTCCCGTTCGCCGTCTTCCGCCGCCTCTTCCGCGCCGCCTTCCGGCGTTCCGGCCGGTACGGCGTCCACGAAGCGTTCCAGCGTGACTTCATGGTTGAAAAGTATCTGGGCCGCGGTGGATTCGCCTTCCGCGAGTATCGACTCCACAAGCCGCGAAGTCCCGGCGAAACGGTCGCCCTTGACGGCGGACGCCCCGAGCGCCATGTCCACGATCTTTTTCGTGCGGGCAGTGAATGGGATGTCGCCTTTCTGGCGCAGCGGCTCTCCGCGGCCGATCGTCGTTTCTATCGCCACGCGCAGATCGTCGGGATCGATTTCAAGCGCCTGCAGCCTGCGGCAGGCGGAGCATTGCGGGTTGGACAGGATGGCGAGGATTATGTGCTCCGCTCCGACGTACGGGTGGTTGAACCGCTGTGCGATGCCGGGCGCGGCGTCGAGCGCGGCGCGCGCGTTCCGTGTGAATTCTGCTTCCATTCCGGTATATGCTCCTTCCTGTCAGGGCAGGCTGCGCCTGCCCCTGTTCACTATCTTCAGCATGTCTGCGAACCTGTGTACGTTTTGCGCGAGTTTCGCGTCCGTTCTGTCGGCCTCTTCGGGCGTTTCGCCTTTTGCTTCGGCGCTGTCTATTTCATTGAAGATGAAAAGATCGAGTATTTCGCCGTACGGAACGCCTGCCGTGAAGCCGAGCGAGGCCGCGAGCGCCACGGGGCCGAGCAGATCCAGGAATTCCGCGGAACTCAGCAGCCTGCATTCGCGCATGATGGCGAGCGCGCGGTGCACCGAGTCGGAAAGCACGACGGGCATTTCGCGCACGAGCCTCGCGCGTGCGTTGAGCTCCTGCTCCAGCAGGCTGTCTGTCGCGCGGCGGAATCCCTCCAGTATCTCGCGTTCGTCCATCCCCAGCGTTTTCCTGTTTTCGAGCATGAAGACGTGTCCCGCGGCCGAGAAGCCGTCGAGCTGTACGGAGCGCACTCCGATCTGGAGCGCTTCGAACGATCGCAGCACGGCTTCGAGTTCTCCGATGAGGTAAAGCCCCTCGAGATGCACGACGCGGAAAACCTCCATCCCGGTGCCGACCCTGTCGGGCGCCGCCGTCAGATAGCCAAGCACCGGATCCCAGGCGAAGGAAACGCGTTTTTCAAGTTCGTCGAGCGAGTCCATCGCGCGGGCGAAATGCGCGTCAATCCCGGTTCCGCGCCCGAAAACCGTCAGCGCGGAGTGGTCGGCCTGGTCGAACATCAGGAACTGTCCGTCGGGCTTCCGCGCATGAAGCGCCAGCCCGTTCCGCACTCCGGGGCCGGCGGCGTCCACGGGAGACAGGCTTTCCAGTTTCAGCAGGTAGCCGAGAAGCCCTTTGATGCAGTTTTCCGAGCAGGACGAGAACCTGCCGTCCGGAACCGACATGGCGGCGTCGTATATTTTCTTCGCTCCGTGGCGTTCGTCGGCGGCGGAGCCGTCGTCGTTCTGCGAAATGAAGCGGTGCCCGGCTGCGTTGCGCAGGAAGCGCACGCCGGAGAAGATGCAGGCGTCGTCCGCCGAAAGCCGCGGGTAGGGATGCGGCGCGTCGTTTTTCGCAAGCAGTCTCATTTGCGCGACCCGGGCTTCCCGCCAAGTTTAGCGAGTTCGTCGCGCAGCCGTCCGGCCTCTTCGAAGTTTTGCTCGCGGACGGCCTTTTCAAGCCGTTTTTCCAGCGCTTCGCGCATGTCGCCGGCGTATGCCGCCTGCGGGTTGCGTCCGGTGTGTTTCAGCCCCGGCTGCATGGCTTTGAAACGCGGTTCGAGAAGTTCCTTGAATGCGTGGTAGCACGCGGGGCATCCAAGCAGCCCCGTGTCGCGGAAAGTTCCCCACGATCTGCCGCACACCTTGCATTTCAAATCCGACGGGTCTCCCATCGCGGCGTTTTCGAGCGACCCCATGAAGTTCGCCGTCGCGCCGAGGAGCGCGTCAAGGACCGGCGGCGGCACCGGCGCGCCGATCGCATGGATTGTCAGCGACATGTTCGGGCGCGATTTGTCGCGTTTCTTGCGCGCGGCGGCTTTTATGGCGTTCTTTTCCCGCGCTGCGCACGCCGGGCATACGTAATATTCGCGGTCGAGGCCGTTTTCGTTCCTGTGCAGGACTTCGGCCGCTTCGTTGTTATGGCATAACTCGCATTTCATCGCGCGCGAAGTATACCAAAGCGCGCCAAATCCGCGCAATGCCCGCTTGCTACTTCTCAAGCTCCGGGACGACCTTGTCGTAGGAGTCCACGACTGTGGCGCCCGCGAATCCTTCCGCGATTTTGCGCTTTGCGGGCGTGTCGGCCACGAATATCGCCTTTCCGCCGTTTGCGGCGAATCTCTTCATCTCGGGCGTCCAGCTTGTTTTGTCGAACAGGCATATCACCGCCGCGTCCGCGTGCGGAAGTCTGTTCGCGTTCAGCGTGTTGTCGATCCTGCAGTCGAAGCGCCTGTCGTGGAGGAGCGTCTTGAGAACGAATTTGACCGCTTCGTTCATGCCTTTCCTGAAGCCCATTTTCACATAGACGGATTTTGCGCCGCGGACTCTGTCGCGATTGACGGCGGACGGTCTTTTCCCTGTGAGCCATTTGAATGCGTCGCGGACCATTTCGAAGGAAAACTCGTATGATTCGGGGTGCGGGCACTGCACGTAGACGCGCCCCTTTCCCACCCGTCCGCCGGCCAGGGCGACTTTGCCTTTCATGACCGGGGACTTTTCGGCGTGGCCGGTGCTTATGATACGTCCTTCATAGCGTGCGAAAACTTCGTATTCGGAATCTTCCACCGGAAGCGCGTCGATGAAAGCGGGGCCGCCGGCGTACCAGACTTTCCTCACGGCGTCTTTTCCTCCGAACACTTTCTCCCCCTCCCCGGTAAGGCGGATGCTTGTGAACGCCTTGCCCCGGTACGGATGAGGCAAATCTTCCTTGAACGGGACAAGTCCGATGAAACGTTCGTCGCCCGGTTTCATTCCCGGATTCCCCGGCTTGAAGCATGTCTGGGAAACG